>CAZBDL010000519.1:0-2650 GCA_964490525.1 uncultured Victivallales bacterium
CCCGAAGTTAACCATCGTCAAGCGCCAATCCAATATTTTATTCCGAAAGCGAACGTCGAGGCTGTGGGTTCGGCGCGCTAGCGACGATACCCACCAGCCTCTGGTTCGGAACTCTCTTTGGGTTCCGTTTCTTCAATTCTCTTCTTCAGCTTCTGTATCAGGCTCTTGTATGCGAGCACGGCGTTCGCATACGCAACTTTCTCCCAAATGGTGATGGCTATGTAAACCAAAGCGATGCCCAGCACGAATTGCCATGAACGTTTGACCAGAGCCATTGCCACCAGAACGGCGGCAAAGCTGAGGCCAGATGCAATGACGATGGTGCGCCGTTGGCGTGTGACCTCTGGCTTGTCGCTCCGATCAAGGATTTGCCGTTCAAGCGGTGTGAGATCCAAATTCTTCATATCGTTTTCCATTCCGAACGTTTATTATACTGCTGAGGTTGGTTTTTCTAGATATGCCTACCGGGGTGTGTCATAATGGCGCGATTTCATGGCGTATAATATTGTCCGGGGGGCGCTGTAGCCGATCACTCCCCCGATTGACTGATCAAGACCATACTTTTGGCAAAGCCCTTTGTCAAGCGGTCTGAAATGAGGCTGATATGGAGGATTGCAGGGCGGCGGCGAAAGGCGGGAAAAATTCTCGGGCCACCTTGACAATGACGAATACATGTTAGATGCTTATACTGCGCGCAGTATAAGCCGGTAATTAAGCCGGTTTCAACCTCAAGGAGGTGCCGTCATGGACTCGCTCCGACAAGAAGCAGGCATAGCCGACTGGCAGGTGCGGCAGGCGGAGGAGGCGGTGCGGCTTGTCCGGCTTTTTGCAGGTTCGCACCAGGCGGTATTGGGCGACGACGCGGAACTCGTCGGGAATCCGCGTGATGCCGTTCAGCACGTTGAGCCGCCGCCAGCGGCATCCGGGGTGGAAACGGGCTCGGGTTGGGGCGTCGCAAATTCCGCACGATCCCGCCAAGGGACTGAATGACGCCAAGACAAGCCCCTGGGAGCGCCGAGCCCCAGCTCGGCACTATGGCGAGTTGAGCAGTTCCTTTGGCTTATCTTGGTGCCATTCTCGCTCAGGAAAGGATGTCCCGCTTGGCGAGCAAGGCGAGTAGTTGTTCGGTGGCCTCCTCGAAGGTGAGCTGGTCGATGGGGAGGTGGAGGGCGGGGTTAGGGGGGGCCTCGTAGGGCAGGTCGAAGCCGGCGATGCGGGTGGCCTGTCCTTCGCGGGCGGCCTGGTAGAGGCCGGTGGTGTCGCGGGCTTCGCACCAGGCGAGGGGGGCGTCGACATGGACTTCGAGGAACTGGTCGGGCCTGACGATCTGGGCGACCTGTGCGCGGAGGTCGGCAGAGGGAGAGAGGAAGGAGCAGATGGCGATGATGCCGTTGGCGTTGAGGAGGCGGGCGGTTTCGGCGACGCGGCGAAGGTGCTCGGCGCGGTCGGCGGCGGCGAAGTCGAGTTCGCGGCTGAGGCCGGCGCGGACGTCGCTGCCGGTCAGCACCGCGCAGACGGCGCCCCGCTCGAACAGGGCCTTTTCAAGCCGGTGGGCGAGTTCGATCTTGCCACAGGCGGTCAGGCCGGTCAGCCAGACCGTGGCCGGGCGGTGCCCGTAGCGGGCGGACCGCTGCTCCGGGGTGACCAGGCGGGGCCGGGTGTCCTCGTGGCGCGGGAAGGCAATGCGCGAGGGCAGGCGGTCGCTCGCCTCGCGGTCGAGGATCATCCCTGCCGCAACGGTGTGATGCGTCATCGGATCGATGAGGATGAAGCTGCCGGTGGCGCGGTTCTTGCGGTAGGCGTCGACATAGAGCGGCTGGCTGGTGGTCAGGACCAGGCGCCCAATCTCGTTCAGGCGCAAGGTCTCGGCCGGCGAGCGGTGGAGCGTGTTCACGTCCACCGCGAAGCGGACGGCGTCGACCGTCGCCTTGGCGGTCCGCGAAGTGTGCTTGATCAGGTACTGGGTGTCGGCGTCGAGCGGGGCCTCGTCCATCCACACCGCCATCGCCTCAAAGTGGCGGCCGATCTCGGGGACGTTGTTGGGGTGGACGAGCATGTCGCCGCGGCTGACGTCGATTTCCCGGTCGAGGGTGACGGCGACCGACTGCGGCGGGAAGGCGTAGTCGCGGGCTTCGCCAGCGGAGAGGATGGCCTTGACGCGGGCCTTCTTCATGGCGTGCAGGGCGAGGATCTCGTCGCCGACGCGGATGACGCCGGAGGAGAGCTGACCGGCGAAGCCGCGGAAGTCCTGGTGCGGGCGGATGACGCACTGGACCGGCAGGCGCAGGTCGATGAGGTTGCGGTCGCTGGTGATGTAGACGTTCTCGAGGTATTCGAGGAGGGGCTCGCCGTTGAACCAAGGCATGTTGGCGCTGCGCTCGACGACGTTGTCGCCCTTGAGCGCGCTGACCGGAATGAAATGGAGGTCGGGGAACTGCAGCTTGGCGGCGAACTCGGCGAAGTCGCGCTTGATGGCCTCGTACACGGCCTGGTCGTAGCCGACCAGGTCCATCTTGTTGACCGCGACGACGATGTGCGGGATGCCGAGCAGCGAGGAGATGAAGGCGTGGCGGCGGGACTGGACGAGGACGCCGTAGCGGGCGTCGATGAGGACGATGGCGAGGTTCGCGATCGAGGCGCCCGTGGCCAT
>CAZBDL010000520.1:0-2633 GCA_964490525.1 uncultured Victivallales bacterium
CATTGGCCATGAATTCCCGGAGAAGTACCGGTTGGAGGCGCGGGACTGGCTGCAGGAGCAGTATCCGGGGCTGGGCGCCAAGTAACGGACTGGCGCCGCTAGCGCCACGACGCGGGCAGGAGATACTGTGGTCCGCGGATGAAGGCGACATAATAGATGACGTAGACCGCCGCCAGCATGGCCGCGTAGAAGACCGCTGTGCCGCCGCCGCCGCCTTGCTTCTTGCTGACCTTGTGACCGGTCTCGAGGAGGCTGATGAGCCACGGCGCGAGGAGGTTGCCGACGAGGGTGAATCCGGCGGCGAAGATGGCCAACAGGATGCCGGTGCGCAGGTACGGGTCGGGCACGAGGTCGCGCACCTTGTAGACGACGACCTCCTCGAAGACGTTCAGGTAGAGCAGGCAAAGCGGCAGGATCATGAAGGTCCGCCGGGTCTTGGTTCCCATCTCGGTTCTCTCCTGGGCAGGGGCAGGGTTTGGCGCAAGGGCAGGGGCGAAGTCCGCCATCGGGGCGAACTCTAGTGGGCATCGGGGAAATGGCAACCGGCTGGAAAAAGTCCTGTGCCGGCGGGATATTCCCGTCGCGGCATGAACCGGCGGCGTTGCCGGGGTGCTGGCGATCCATCAAGGGAGACGCAGGAATGGCGCAGCGCGAGGTCGGCATCGAGGTGGCATCGCTGGACGACCTGGCTCGCCACGGGATACGCCGGGCGGCGGTGGCGGCGGGCGTCTTCGACGGAGTCCACCGTGGGCACCGGCATCTGATCGAGGCCCTGTGCGTGATGGCGGCGGAAACCGCGGCCGTGCCGGTGGCGCTGACCTTCCATCCGCATCCCCGCGAGATCCTGCATCCGGACGAACCCTTGCTGCTGCTGGTCTCCCGGGAGCGGAAGTTGCGCCTGCTTCGCGAGGCGGGCATCCAGGCGGTCGTGACTCTGCCCTTCACCCGCGCCTTTGCCACACTCGCGCCACATGAATTCCTCGACGGTTGCCTGGCGGCGCCGCAGGTGGCACTGGCTGGGTTGTGCGTCGGCAGCCGCTGGCGCTTTGGGGCGGGTGGCGGCGGCGACGCGGCGACCGTCGACGCCTATGCCCGCGAACATGGATTCCGCTTTTGCGCCGTCCCGGAACTGGTTCAGGAGGATGGACGCCTGGTCAGCAGCTCGGCGATCCGCCGGGCAGTGACCGGTGGCCTGCTGGCGGAGGCGGCGGGCATGCTGGGCCGTCCCTACGCGATCGAGGGCACCGTGGAGGGTGGACGGCAGATCGCCGGCCCGATCCTGGCCTGTCCCACGGCCAACCTTGGTGTCCGCCACGGCATCGTTCCGCCAGCCGGAGTCTATGCCGGCTGGGGCACCATCGACGGCCGACGCCACCCGGCGGTCATTGCCATCGGCGCCGCCCCGACCTTCCGCCATCAGCTTGCCGACCGGCCGGTGGTCGAGGTTCACTTGCTGGACGTCGTCGGCAATCTCTACGGACAGCCCCTCGAGGTCGAGTTCTGCCGACACCTCCGCGAGGAGCGCTGCTTTCCCTCGCCCGAGGCGCTGCGCGACCAGATCGTCCGCGACATCGCCGCCGCCCGCCAGGCCCTTGCCGAAGAGCCGCCGATCCCGTGATCGCCGTCGGCCAGGCCGGTGCCGACTCGCCAGGAACAACCATGGACATGGTCATCCAGCAGCTTGCGGTCGGCGGATTCGATGCGAACTTCGCATATCTTCTCCATGACCCGGGAACGGGCGACGCGGCCTTGATCGATCCCTGCGGCGACCCCGCCATCCTGCGCCGGGCCATCGGCGGGTTTCGCCCCCTGCGGCCGCGGCACATCCTGCTCACCCATGGCCATCGCGACCATTGCGATGCCCTGGACGCCGTCGCCGACATCTTTCCGGCCCCGTTGGCGGCACACCCGGACTGCCCGGCCTGCCCGGCGCTGCCGCTCGCCCATGGACAGCGCCTGCCGCTCGGCGGCACCTGGATCGAATGCCTGCACACCCCGGGGCACAGTCCCGACAGCGTCGTCTACCGGCTCGGCGGCCAGGCCCTGTTCACGGGCGACACCCTCTTCGTGGGCTGCTGCGGCTACTGCACGGCGGAGATCATGTTCCGGACGTTGCGCGAGGTCATCCGCCCCTTGCCCGACACCCTTGAGATGTATCCGGGCCACGACTATGGCCATGTCCCCCATGCCCCCCTCGGCGACCAGAAGCGCGACAACCCCTATCTCGCCGCCAGCACCCTCGCCGAGTTCCGCGAACGGCTCAAGGACCTGTAGGTCGCCAGGCGGCGTTGGTCTATCCCCGCCGAATCATCGCGGCCCCGCACGAGTCCCGGATCACCAGTCGCGGCGGAATGAACCGGGTCTGCACGCCGAGGCCAGGATTCTCGATCTGCGCGATCAGCATGCGGCCCGCCACCCGGCCCATCTCGTCGAACGGCTGCTGCACCGCCGTGATGCCGATCGGCAGGGCGGCGTGGACATTGCTGTAGTCGTCATAGGTCACCATGGCGACATCCTGCGGAATTCGCAACCCCTTTTCATGCAGCAACATCCACGCGCGGATCGCCAATTTCCCGGAATGGACGAAGATTCCGTCGAAGGGAATGTTCCGATCGAGGAAGCGGTGCAGGGCC
>CAZBDL010000521.1:0-2615 GCA_964490525.1 uncultured Victivallales bacterium
TCATGGCAATGCCGACCTGACGACCCACTCCTGGTTCCTGGCCAATCTTGCGCCGGTTCAGGCTGGCGTCGACGACATGAAGGCTCTGGTCGTTGCCTGTCGCCGCCTTCATGATGCCTGGTTCGACCAGCGCTGGGACGAGGCGGTCACCATCTTCGACCAGCTCGCCCATGCCGGCGAGGCCGGCAACGATGCTTCCCGTGCCCTTTACCAGACCGCCCTGCGTCGGGCGGAGTTTGGCCGCGACCTGGGCACGCTCGGCAAGGATCTGGCCGGGTGCGCGTTCCGCACGGTCGACCTGGCGGCCATGGGCGCACGGCTCGAGCAGCTCGAGAAGGCCTTTCCGGACATGGCATTCCTTCCTTCCGAGGCCAGGCCGGTGCGTACATTGCTGGACCGAGACTCGTTGCTGATCAACGCCTTGAGCTCTGTCCAGGCGGCCTATCGGGCGTGGCGTGCCGATCCGGCGGTGGCCACCCTAGCAGGCCTCTCCACCGCCCTTCGCCTGGCCCGTCGCGATGCCGGCGGCATCCCGGTTGTCGCGGCCATGGATGTCGCCGTCCAGGAGGAGATTGGCGACTGGCTTGCCCCCGCGGCGGCATCCTTGCCGACAGCTCCCTCCGCCGACCACCTGCGGCATTGCCGCATCCTCATGGACATCGCCCTAACCACTTCATTTGCCGCCCGCGACGAGGTCTCCCGCACCCTTGAGGCCAAGGAGCGGACAATCCTCGTGGCTATTCAGCAGGAATGCGACCGGCTGATGGGAGAATACCAGGCGGGCCAAGGGCTGCTGCCCGCCTCCCTGCTGGTCCAGTTCCTCGACGCCGTCCTGGCCATCGCCCCGCCGGAACACCGCTATCACGAATGGGCCCGGCGCGAAAAGGCCCGCCTTGCCGCCGCCCCCGTGCCGTAGCTTGGACGTTATACCGGCATCGCCCATTTCTGGACGGGCATTTCTTCGATGTCGGCTCCGCCTCTTTTGCCATTTTTCGCCATCCGACATCCAGCAACCATCAACCATCATCCATGCCGCCGCTGCTCCGTGCTTCCTTGTCCTTCGTTCGGTGCGCCACTGGGCAGTCGTGGCAGTCGCCGGCGCGGAGTTCGCAGAAGCGGCGGAAGAGATGGATGCCGCCCTGGGCGGCCGCCGCCCCGGCGAAGATGTGCCGGGCGCGGTCGGGCGGCATGAACCAGCGGTGGGCGGCGATGGCCAGGATGCGGTTCTCCTGGGGCGAGGGCAGATGCCGGAAGAGCTCCAGGGCGCGGATGGCCAGCACCGGGTCGGTATGCAGTTCGGCATGGGCCAGCAAGGCGGGGACGACGACGTTCGTGGCCAGGTCGATGGCCCGGGCCCGCCCTAGCACCGCCGCCGGCCGGGGCGCCGGTTCGGTGAACCCGAGGCGTCCATCCCAAAGCGGATGGCGACAGGAGAGCAGTTCAAGCAACGTCCCGACCCGCCGTGGCATGGCCTCCGTCTCGCCATCGATGAGCTCGGCCAGGCGGCGGTAGGGTTGCGGGCCCAGGCGTTCGAGCAGCAGCCCGGCGGCAGCGATGCGGCGTTCCGGACGGTTCATCGGGCGCAAGCCATGGCGTTGCCAGGGCAGGGGCGGGTAGGCCTCGGGACGGACCTTCCACCAGGCTTGCCAGCAGGACTGCACATAATCGGCCATGGGCGCATCCAGCCGGATTGCGGTCGGGTCGGGAAGCAGCCCCGCCAGGCCCCAGAGGACATGTCCCGGCGTGGCGCCGGGCGGCATGCCGCCCGGGAACAGGCGGGCGTAGCGGTCGTGCAACTGGCGGAACGGCTCGCGGTTCTGCTTGAAGCCGCAGGCATCGAAGAGGCGCCGGTGCAGGGCGCGGACCGCGCCATGGGCGAGCATCTCCTGGAGCATCTCCGCCGCCTTGCCCTGGACGCGCTCGATGCCCGCCGCCTGGAAGTCCGCCCGCAGCGTGTCGTCGTCGTCCGCCGAGAACAGGTCGCGGCAGTCGCCGGCCGGGTAGCGCCGGGCGCCGGTCAGGGCATAGCGGTTGCCGACCGGATCCATCTCGACGATCGGATGGGGCAGGGCAATGGCGCGGCCGCGGGTGTCGTCCTCGCCCACGACATGGAGCACGACGCCCGCGTACCGAGGATCTCCCGCGTGTCCGTGGCGCAGCCAGTCGCCGGCCCGACAATGGATCTCGATGTCGCCGGCGAGGGCCTGGCCGTCGAGCTCGATGCGGGCATGCCGGAAGTCCGGGCCCGCCTCGACGTTCCAGGTGCCCGGGGAGAGGACGGTGACGGCACGTCCGTCGACAGTGTGCAGGCGCCGTCCAGGGCGCAGGCGCACCCACGCGGCCTGCAGGCGGCTCTCGGGAAATCCGCCGGCCCTCGGTTCGTGGATTTCTCGCGAAGACAAGCCTATAGTCTGCATGGTCTTGCTCCTTTTCATGCGGTGACCAAGAAAACGCTAATAATTATTAGCATATAGGGATGGCGATGTCAAGCGCTGGCGGCAAGGGTGTTCGACGGTTCCGGTTCATCTCGGTGGAATGGGCGATGGTCGTCGCGGCGGCGGTGGCCGTGGTGGCCGTCCGGGCGGATGACTTGCGCGAGACGCCGACGGTACGGG
>CAZBDL010000522.1:0-304 GCA_964490525.1 uncultured Victivallales bacterium
GGATGGCCAGGTACTCGCCACACCCCAGGGACAGGGACAGGGGGCCGAGGGCGAAGGCGTCCCGGCGCACGGCCAGGTCCGCAAGGCGCAAGGCGGGGGTGGCGGGAGGATTCATCTCAGGAGATCACCTTGAGTCCGCTCAGGCGCAGGATGAAGAGGACGGCGAAGGAGGCGAGGACCATCAGGGCGGAGACGACCAGGGCGGCCTCGATGTTGCCGACGCTGACCTCGAGGAAGATGGTGGTGGGGAGGATCTCGGTGCGGCCGCGCATGGTGCCGCTGACGACGATGACCGGGCCGAACA
>CAZBDL010000522.1:314-2610 GCA_964490525.1 uncultured Victivallales bacterium
GCGGTCAGGGCGGCGGCGGCGACGATGCTGGCGCGGAGGAGCGGCAGGGTCACGCGCCGGAAGGTGGTCCAGCGGTTCGCCCCGAGCAGCATGGCCAGTTCCTCGTAGCGCGGATCAAGGCCGTCGCAGCCGGCCTTCAGCACCCGGATCGAGAAGGCGCAACCGGTGACGGTCTGGACAAAGACGATGCCAGCGACCTGGTAGATGAAGAAGGGCGTGGCGGAGTCATTCCCCGAGAGGAGGTTCCAGAGGGCGCGGCAGGCCCCGTCGAGGGCGCGCCCAAGGCCGGTGCTGAAGAAGATCAGGGTGAGCAGGCCGAGGACGAGCGGCGGCAGGACGATCGGCAGGTCGACGACCGTGTCGAGGGCGCGGACCAGGCGGGAGTCCCCATGGCGCGAGAGCACCCAGGCGGACGGGATGCCGACGAGCAGCGCGATGGCCACGCCTAGGAACGAGGTCTTGAGGCTCAGCCAAGCGGCGGCCAGCACCGCCGGGTCGCGGCAGACGGCGGCGACATCTCCCGGGGAGACCGGGCGCAGGGAAAAGGCCAGCAAGGCGAGGATGAGGGCGAGGTAGGCGGCCAACGGCAAGGCAAAGGCCACGGTCATCGCATCGGGGCGTCGCGGTCGTGCCATGGGGCCATCTCCGGGTCGGTGGCTCAAGGCAGGAAGCCCTGTTCAACGGCGATCGCCCCGGCCCGCGCCACCATCAGCGCATGGACCTCGCGGGCGGCGGGATGGCCAGCGGCGGCCTTGAGCAGGGCGACGGTGATCTTGATCCGGCGCATGTCGCTCTCGCCGTAGGTCGCACTGGTGACGGCGTCGAGCATCTCCGCGGGCAGCGGCACGATGTCGACCTGGCCAGCATGCTGCCGGGCGGTGGGGCGCCAGACAGCGGCGACGTCGAGATGCCCGAGGATCAGGGCGTTCAGCCGTTCCTGATGGCCCTTGGTCTCCATGACGATGTTCGCGCGGATGGCGTCGGCCTGTTCCGGCGGCAACTTCGCGAGGAGGCTGCCGAAGGCGACGCCGGAGGTGGAGTAGACCCGGTCGCCGATGCCCAGGCGCAGGCCGGGCCGGGCCAGGTCGGCAAGGCCGGCGATGTTCGCGGGGTTGCCCTTGGGCACGGCCATGACCGTGTCGATGTGGGCAACGGTGTCCCAGCGCTCGACCAGGTCGCGCCGCTCGAGCCATTCGGCAAAGGGATCATGGCTGACCAGGATATCCGCATGCGCCCCATAGAGAAGCTGGGCGCAGAGGTCGCCGGAGCCGCCATAGGTCGGCACGAGGCGGATGCCGGGGGGAAGGTCGGCGGCATGCCGGGCCAGGAAGGCCTCGAGGAGGCCGCGCATCGAGCCGCCACACATGACCACGACCTCATTGGCCCGGGTCTTGCCGGCGGCACCCTCGACCCGGGCCCGCCGCATGCGCCAGTTGACCAGGCCGGCGACGATGATCGCCGTCATCAGCGCCGCCATCAGCGCCGCCGCCATGAGCACCCGTCTGCGTGAATCCATCGGCGGAAAACCTCGGGTCAGGGATTTGGGGCGACCGGGGAATAGCCCAGTCCGGACACTATGTCGCGGAATGACGCGGACTGCAACCGGCGCATGGCCTGCTGCCGCAACGGATTTCGCGACCGGAGGATCGGCAGGGCGACAATGCGGGAGGGGCTGTTGACGTCCTCCGGGATGGCGATGGCCGTGGCGGCATCGGCGAATTGGGCGGCGGTGAGGTCCCAGACGATGGCGGCGTCGACCGCCTTGAAGCGCACGCCGACGGCCAGTTCATGGACGGTCGCGGCGGTCAGGACAGTGCTGCGGGCCACGGCCTCCGCCGGGACGCCGGCCCGCCGGAAGATTTCCCGGGCATGGATGCCGATGGCGGTGGCCCTTTCGTCGCCCAGGCCCAGGCGCACGCCGGGGCGGACGAGGTCGGCAGGCCCGCGGATGCCCAAGGGATTGCCGGGCGCGACGAGGATGACTGGACGCAGGACGGCGAGGCGCACCAGGTCGGTCTCTGCGCACAGGCCCTTGGCGACCGCGAGACGGGCCTCATGCTCGCCGCCGGAAATGAAAATGTCGGCCGGCGCCCCGGCGACAATCTGTCCGAGCAGGCTGCCGCTGCCAGCAAAGGTGATGACGGTGCGGATGCCGTGTTCGCGGTCAAGGGTGTCGCGCAGAGCCTCGCCGATGTCGCGCAGGCCGGCGGCGCAGAACAGGACCAGCTCGCCATCATCGCCGCCGGCGACGTCGGCCACAGGGCCGTCAGCCCGGACCGGGAGGAACCATGAGGCA
>CAZBDL010000523.1:0-2607 GCA_964490525.1 uncultured Victivallales bacterium
GCAGCCCAACCGGAATCACCGGCGGCGGGCGCGGTGTAATTTACGGATAAGCCCTTGGCGTTGACCGGAGCGTCTTCATCAAGGCCGGCGACGGGGCTGCGCTCGAGCGTCTCGTACAGTATATCGCCCGCTGTCCGTTCAGCCTCGACCGGATCCTGCAGATCACCCCGACCGGACAGGTGGTCTACAAGGCCGAGCACGACGGCTGCCGGAAATTCCCGGAACCGGCCAGCGGCACCTTGAAGCCTGGCATCAACCGGAACTTCCAGATCTTTGATCCCCTCGACTTCCTGGCCGAGGTCACCCAGCACATCCCGGACATCGGCGAGCACACGGTCCGGTATTACGGCTGGTACTCCCAAAAGTCGCGCGGCATGAGGGCAAAGGCCGCAGGAGGCGAGCCGGAGGCAGCGCCGGTGGATATCAGTGACGCGGAGGCCCTGTTCCGCAAGACGTGCCGCTCCCGCTGGGCGGCGATGATCAAGCGGGTGTACGAGACCGATCCCCTCGTCTGTCCCCGGTGCGGCGGCCAGATGCGGATCGTCGCGTTCCTCGAGGCCCGCACCCAGGCCGATGTGATCGAGAAGATCCTCCGCCACTGCGGGCTCTGGGTCGAGCCACGGCCACGGGCACCGCCGAAGTTCGCCTTCATGGCCGATCTTGAGCCCGAATACATTCCGATCGACGAGTTCCTGGCCAACTTCTGAAGGGGGGGCACCGGATTCCCCTGTGCCGATCCGGGCGGTTTTTGGTTGTTCGCGCACCTCTTCGCCGTGAATCAGCGATCATCCCGCGAATCCCTCCCTCCCCGGCCGTCCGGACGGCCGGGGAGGGAGGGATCCCACCCCCAGATCCTTGACTTCAACCCCGCCCGCGCTATCTTCAACCCGTGGGCGAAAATCAAAATTCCTATCAGTTATTGCACTCGCAGCGAGCGCAATTGTCCGGGATACAGGTCGATGACGACCTTGCCATCGACAACGTCCACCGCCGCGCCGGACGGCGCATCGGTCACGGTTCCGGCCTTGGGCAAGGTCACGGCCACCGCCTTCTTGTCCGCGAAGCCGGTGTTGACCACCGCCAGCCAGGTGCCGTGCTGCGGAGTGGCGATCGCACGCACCATCACCTCCGGGTCGGAGCTGGCACCGCCCAGGACCGTGCTCGGCAGAGCCGGCAATGAAAGGAATGCGGCGTTGAAGGCACGGACATACTGCGGGTAGCCGCGGTTGAAGTTGTTGCCCATCAGGTAGCCGATGTAGCGGGGGTCGCCGTTGGCCATGGCCCGGGCTTCTGCCAGCATGCAGTAGGGGCCGTTGCGCTCGATGTCGGCGACATAGTAGCCGAGCAGGGCGGCGTTGTTGTGATCCATCTCGTTTTCATTGAGGGGATAGTGGCGGATCATGGCCAGGCCTCGCCCGCTCCGGAAGGCGTCGAGCGCCTTGTCCGAGGCCACCGTGTAGAGGCGGTTGAACGAATAGCTCAGCATGACCTTGTCCGAAGCCTGGTAGTTTAGGGGATCGTTCTTCGGGCACGCGTGCTGCCATTCGTAGTTGCCCCAATTGCCACTCCAGTCGGTCAAGCCCTGGAAGTACGCATTCCGGTCGACCGCCTGCTGGAAATCGGCGACCTTGACGAACTGGAACTGCTTGTCCTGGGAATAGCGCGGGGAATTGAGCAGATTCCACCAGACGTCAGGCTGATCTGTGCAGATCACCTGCTTCCATGTCCACGGCTGCTTGTCGCCTTCCGGCACAAACAACTTGCCAGGCAGCCCATGCCCCGGCTCGCTGGCATCGGTGGTGTAGAGCATGAAGGCATCGGGATTGACCTGCTCCCGCAGGTGGTCGGCCAACCCCTCAAGGAACTCCCGGCGCTTGACGAACCACCATTGGTAGTACTTCTCGAGCAGCGCGGGGTCGTTCTGGAGATGGGAGCGCATGATCCGCTGGCCGCCGTTTGCCTCCTCAGAAAAGCGCTTCAAGTCCTTGGCGTTGAAGCTGATCGGGTTGGCCTCTGGACGCGGCCGGAACCATGCGCCGATGAACTTGACTTTGTCCTTGTAGCGGACAACCGTGTAGTCCAGGAGCCGCTTGGCATCGACGAGGAAATCGGGATCGGCCAGGTCGGCGTTGGTCTTGTGGACCCATTCGATGTGGGTGTAGTCCTTGCCGCCGTCGAGCCGTTCGCAACGGCGCTGCGTGCCGATCGCCACCGCTTGGTTCTGCCCGATGCTGCCGGCATACTCGTAGTAGGGCAGCACCGACAGGTCGTACGAGCCGAGCATGGCCAGGATGTCCGCCCACAGCGTCGGATTCGTCGATTGGTTGTACCAGTCGCTGCCGCCGCCGCCCTCGAGCGGCGAACTGTCCCAGCCCTGGTTGTGCCCGAACTCCAGCAGATCCTTGCAGAACGTGTTGATCCCCATGAACTTCATCAATTCGCACTTGTACCGGTACCAGGCCACCGGATCGGTCACCCCGCGCAGGGATGGATCCTTTTCCTCCGGCTTGTGGCCCATCGCCACCACGCCATCGGCCATCTCCTCGCGCCAGAAGATGTGGCGGCGGGGCAGTCCTTCCGGCGGATACGCGATGGCCAGCGCCAGCG
>CAZBDL010000524.1:0-2597 GCA_964490525.1 uncultured Victivallales bacterium
CGCCGATGCCGACGGCCAGTGGCGTGCCACCCTGGCGCCGCTGGCCAGCGGCACCGCCGGGACACTGACCGTGACCGCCGACCGCGAAATCGCCTGCCAGGACGTGGTCGTCGGCGAGGTCTGGATCTGCTCCGGACAGTCCAACATGGAATGGAATGTGTCCGGATCGAATGACGCGGCCAAGGAAATCGCCGCCGCCACCTTTCCGCTGATCCGCCGCTTCAATGTGCCGAACACGGTCTCGGCCCAGCCGGAAAGCGAGGTCGTCGGCACCTGGCAAATCTGCTCCCCGGAGACCGTCGGCGGCTTCACCGCCGTCGGCTACTACTTCGCCCGCGAGATCCACCGGGCCACCGGCAAGCCCATCGGCCTGATCCAGTCTGACTGGGGCGGCACCCCGGCCCAAGCCTGGACCCCGCTCGCTACCCTGCGCGACACCCCGGAGCTGGCCCATTACGCCGCGTCCCTGGAAAAGGACTTCCCCAAGGAGAACCGCACCGACCTGGCCGCCCGCCAGGCCGAATATGACCAGGCGGTGGCCAAGGCCCGCGTCGCCGACCCCGGCAATGAGGGCTTCGCCAAGGGCTGGGCCGATCCCGCCGCCGATGACGCCGACTGGGCGCCATTCGTCATCCCCGGCCCCTGGGAGGAGCGCGGCCTGCCCATCGAGGGGGCCGTCTGGTTCCGTAAGGAGGTCGACATCCCCGCCGCCTGGGCCGGACAGGACCTAAGCCTGTCCCTCGGAGCGATCGACGACTTCGACGTCACCTACTACGACAATGTCCAGGTCGGGGCGACCGGCCCCGAGACGCCGAACTTCTGGAGCGCACCCCGCACCTACCGCATCCCGGGGAACCTGGTCAAGCCGGGACGCGCCGTCATCGCCGTGCGGGTCTTCGACCACTACGGCCAAGGCGGCTTCACCGGCAAGCCTGCCGAGCTGCACCTTGCCCCCAGCACCGGCGAGCCCATCGCCCTGGCCGGCGAATGGCGGCATCGGGTCGAGCACCGCATCGAGCCGGTCAAGCTGCCGCCGCGGCCCCAAGCCCAGTCCTGGATGCCCTCCGGCCTCTACAACGCCATGATCCATCCCCTCATCCCCTACGCCATCCGCGGGGCCATCTGGTACCAGGGCGAATCCAACGCCGGCCGCGCCGCCGAGTACCGCACCCTCTTTCCCGCCATGATCACCGCCTGGCGCCAGGCCTGGGGCCAGGGCGACTTCCCCTTCCTCTTCGTCCAGCTCGCCAACTTCTATGCCCGCGACCCCCTCCCCGTGACCACCCCCTGGGCCCTCCTGCGCGAGGCCCAAACCATGACCCTCGCCCTCCCCAACACCGCCATGGCCGTGGCCATCGACATCGGCGAGGCCGACGACATCCACCCGCGCAACAAGCAGGATGTCGGCCTCCGCCTCGCCCTCCCCGCCCGGGCCATCGCCTACGGCGAGAAGGATCTCGTCCATGCCGGCCCGACCTACGCCGCCACGGCCCCCGACGGTAATCGCATCCGCTTGTCATTCAAGAATATCGGTGGCGGCCTGACCGTCCGCGGCGAAGCCCTCAAGGGCTTCGCGGTGGCCGGCGAAGATCGCAAATTCGCCTGGGCCGACGCCCGCATCGAGGGCGACGAGGTCGTCGTCGGCAGCGATGCCGTCCCCGCCCCCGTCGCCGTGCGCTACGCCTGGGGCAACAACCCCGAGGCCACCCTCTACAACCGCGAAGGCCTCCCCGCCGTCCCCTTCCGCACCGACGACTGGGAATAGCCAACGTCGGCATCAGCCAGGAAACCCCTCATGTCACGCCCGAATTGCTGCTTCGGCCATTGACATCCATTACGGATGCGTTATGGTTCCATCATGACCACTATCACCCTCAAGAATGTGCCACCCGCCATCCACCGGGCTTTGCAGACCAGGGCTAGGGCCCACGGCCGCAGCCTGAACAAGGAGGCCTTGGCCACGCTGGAGCGGTCATTGCACAGTTGCCGCATCAATGCCGCCGACATTGCCGCCCAGGCCCGCACCATCCGCGAGACCATGGGCGTCTACCTCGTCGAAGATGAACTCGCCATGCTCAAGGACGCAGGACGTCGATGATCGTCGTCGACGTCAACACCATCGCCTACCTGTGGATTCCCGGCGAAATGACGTCATGCGCCGAACGCGCCCTGGCCCGTGACCCGGAATGGGCCGCCCCTCTCCTGTGGCGCTCCGAGTTCCGCAATATCCTGGCGGGATACCTGCGGCGGGAAGCGCTGTCCCGCGACACGGCCGCCCGTTGCCTCGATGCGGCGGAGTCGCATCTTGCCGGACGCGAATATGCCGTCGCCTCAGCCCTGGTCATGGCCAAGGTGGCCATCTCCCCATGTTCGGCCTATGACTGCGAGTATGTCGCCCTGGCCGAGGACCTGGGAACTTTCTTGGTGACCTCCGACCGGCAGATCCTCAAGGCCTTCCCCACGCTGGCCGTGCCCCTCCGTGACTTCGCCGTAAGGGGTCAGCCGGGGCGCGGGAGCTGGAGTTCGTAGTGGCGCCTTCAGTCGCTCGGCCCCGGGGCGCAGCGGCTGAAGCCGCCACTACCAACGAGCCACGTCCT
>CAZBDL010000525.1:0-2596 GCA_964490525.1 uncultured Victivallales bacterium
ACACCGGGCACCGCTCCTGCTTCTACCGGCGCGTTGCGGGCGAGACCCTGGTGACCGAGGGCACCCCGCTGTTCGATCCGGAGAAGGTGTACAAGAAATAACCGTCCGGGAACCGCGTATGGGCACCGCCGATCTCGTCGCCGTGATGGCCGGGTTCGCCGCCCGCCAGCCGGGCCTTGGCCTGCGCCAGGACGTGCCCTGGACGGAGGTCACCACCCTGGGCGCGGGGACGGCAGCGATTCCCCTGCTGGCGGAACCGGCGGACGCGACGGCCCTGGCCGCGCTGCTCGCCTTCTGCACGGAGGCCCGGATTCCCGCCTTGCCACTGGGTTCGGGCAGCAACTTGGTCGGGCGCGACACGCCGCAACCGGGCATCCTGATCCGGCTCGGGGACGGCTTCGCCGAAATCGCCGTCGCGGATGGCCGGGTCACGGCTGGTGCCGCGGCCCGGCTGGGGACGGTGCTCCGGGCCGCCGCCGCCGCGGGATGGGGGGGGCTCGCCCCGCTGGCCGCGATTCCCGGCACCCTCGGCGGAGCCCTGCGCATGAACGCCGGGGCGGAGGGGACGGCCATTGGGGGGACCGTCCGCACCGTCACCGGTTGCCATGCCGACGGTCGCCCATGGCAGGCCGACGGCGACACCATCGCCTGGGGGGAACGCCACAGCACCATCCCAGCCGACGTCATCGTCACCGGCGCCGTCCTGGTCCTGCAGCCCGTCGATCCCCAGGCAGAGAAGGCCCGGATCGATGCAGCCATCCACGCCCGGGCGGAACGCGACCCGCGCGGGCGCAGCGCCGGTTGCGCCTTCCGCAATCCGCTGCCGACCTTGCCGGCCGGGCGCCTGCTCGACCAGGCCGGGGCGAAGGGCCTGCGGATCGGCGACGCCGCGCTCAGCGACCGCCACGCCAATTGGCTGATGAACCTCGGCGCGGCCCGAGAGGCGGACGTCGTCGACCTGCTCTGCCAGGCCCGGCGGCGCGTCATCGAAACGGCGGGCATCCACCTGTCCCTGGAGGTCGCCTTTGCCGACCCCGCCGGGGCAGCCCGGATCGCCAGCTCGCCGGCCCCGCTCCGCGTCGCCGTCCTGAAGGGTGGCGTCAGCAGCGAACGGCCGGTCTCGCTGGAGTCCGGTGCCGCCGTCGCCAACGCCCTGCGGAGCGCCGGGCATGAGGTTGTCGAAATCGACCTCCAATCCTTGGCGGTACCGCCGGAGGCCGAGCGCGCCGATGTCGTCTTCCCGGTGCTCCACGGCGGCTTCGGCGAGAACGGCGACCTGCAGGCGCTGCTGGCGGCGGAGGGGCTGCCGTTCGTCGGCTGCGACGCGGCCGCCTGCCGGATCGTCTTCGACAAGATCCCCAGCAAGGAGGCAATGGACCGGGCCGGGATCCCGACGGCGCCCTGGGCCATCCTCGGCCCGGAGGACGATGCCCTGCCTGCGAACCTGGCGTTGCCGGTCGTGGTCAAGCCGCCTGCGGAGGGCTCGACCGTCGGCATCAGCCTGGTGTTTGCGCCGGAGGAATGGGCTCCGGCCCTGGCCCTGGCGCGGCGCAGCGATCCGGCCCGGGTGCTGGTCGAGCAGTACATCGGGGGCCGCGAGATCACGGTCGGCGTGCTCGGCGGCGAGGCCCTGCCGCTGGTCGAGATCCAGTTCCCCGGCAAGACCTACGACTACGACGCCAAGTACACCCATGCGGCTGGCGAGACCCTTTACCACTGTCCGCCCGTGACCATCCCGACGGCGGTGCAGGCCCGGGCCCAAGCGGTGGCCCTCGCCTTCGCCCAGGCGGTCGGCGCGCGCGACATGATCCGGGTGGACATGATCGTGCGCCATGGCGACGACGCCCTCTTCGTGCTGGAGGGGAACAACATCCCGGGCTTCACGGCGAGCAGCCTGCTGCCGAAGGCGGCCCGGGCCAGCGGCATCACGTTTCCCGAACTGTGCGGGCGCCTGGTGCAGATGGCCTGGCGGCGTGCCCTGGCCGGCGGAAGGAATGGCTGATGCGCCTGTGGATTTACCAGGCCGGGGCGATCGCGCGCAACGCCTTCAGCGTCCTGCTGGGCGACCCCTTCACGCTCGTCCTCCAGCTCTGCCTGGTGATCGGCGCCGCCGTGATCGCCCATCTGCCGGCCTTCACCTTCTTCGGCGAACACCTGCGCCTGCTCCGCGACCAGACCCTGGCCATGACCTTCATGGGCGGTGCCCTCGCCGCCACCCTGGGCGCGGCCAAGGTCGTCGGCGAGGAGGGCCGCAAGGGGATGACGCCCCTGATCATGAGCCGTCCGGTCTCCCCCGCCTGCTTCCTCGGCGGCAAGTGGCTCGGGCTTTCCGGGGCCCTCCTGCTGCTCGCCTTCAGCGCCACCGTCGCCTATCTCTGGGCCTCGCGCATCGTTCATTTCCAGCACAACATCGAACGCCTCGGGACCTGGGCCTTCGCCGCCGCCGTGGCCCTGCCCTTGGCGGGCGCCGGCGTGAGCCACTACCGGCATCGCGGCTGCTTTGTCCGCAAGGCCAACCTCGCCCTCCTCGGCAGCCTTCTCGCCGGCCTGCTCATCCTCGGCTTCTGGGGCTGGGAAGGGGACCCCCAGGAACGCT
>CAZBDL010000526.1:0-2590 GCA_964490525.1 uncultured Victivallales bacterium
TGCACCAACAGGGATCTCATCCTCAACGTCGAGGCGTGGTCTGCCATCTCCCCCGGAAAGCCCCCGTGAGCGGCTCGCATACACCCGATAATGAATGGAAATTGTAAATTAATAGGTCTGACATCTTAACAATCGCAAAAGGGGAGGTGGGGGCCATTGTGCACCTCCTCAGCGGGCATTGGGCAACCAGGCCCCGAGGTGCTTGAGGGTGCCCTGGAGCTCGGCCGGGGGAACCTCGCGCGGGGTTCGCCTGGAGCCGATGGCGAGGGCGGCGGCGGTCCCGGCCGCCTGGCCGGTGATGAAGCAACCGGGCATGACCCGCACCGATCCCTGGATGGCCCGATCACTACTGATGCAGCGGCCCGCCACCAGGACATTCTCCAGCCCCTGCGGCAACAGGCATCGGTAGGGGATGCCATAGCTTTCGCCCGGCTGGTAACGCAGGCTCCGGAACTCCTCCTCGAAGGCGGCGGCCTTCTCTGCCGTCGGCCGGGTCGCATGCAGGTCGACCGGATAGGCGAAGCGCCCGATCTCGTCGGGAAACACCGCGCGGCGCTGGAAATCGTCAATGTTGAGCTCGTAGTCGCCGGCGATGCGCCGGGTCTCCCGCACCCCAAGCAGGGCGCCGGTGCCGACCAGGTCCATGCGCTCAAAGCCCTGCAGGTGCTCCTTGAAGAACCGCTCGTATTCGGGGAGGATCTTCCGTCCGTGGACCATGGCCGCCGTCAGCGAGCGCTCGTCGGTGCCATCAACGCCGAAGCAATGGCCGATGTTGCCCCACCCGGCCGAGCCGGCGATCTGGCAGAGGCCCGGCATGTGCGGATCCTCGACCGTGAAGATGCCCTTGCCGAAGGCCTCCGGAAGATGTTGCGACTGGCTGTACCAGTCATGGCCCGCCGCCCGGGCACGTGCCCAATCGATGCCCGCCCACAGGCTGCATAGGGTGCCCGGCTGCATCTCGCCCTCGGCGTCGCCCTTGGCGAACGTCGCACCGGCCCGGACGCACAGGTCGCCGTCGCCGGTGGCATCGACGAACACCTTCGCGCGGATCGCGAAGAGCCCGCTCTTGCCGTGGCAGATGGCGGCCTCGATCTGGCCGTCGGCCACCGCCACGTCCACCAGGGTCGTGAAGAAGTTGAACCTGATGCCGGCCTCCTCGGCCAGCCGGTCGTAGACCCGCTTGAGGATCTCCCCGTTGAACATGACCGCACCATGCGGGTGGTCGCGGCGCATGCCCGGGGCGATGGCCCCGTCTTGCCACAGTCGGTCATGGACGGCCGAGCCGAAACCGGCGGAGACGAAGTTGACCCCGTCAGTGAAGAAGCAGAACATCGGCAGCCCCCCGGCGGTGCCCATTCCGCCGAAGCAGCCGGTCGCCTCGACCAGGAAGACCCGGGCCCCCTGGCGGGCCGCTGCCCACGCCGCCGCCAGGCCGGCCGGGCCACCCCCCGCCACGAACACGTCGACCTCCTCCCGGACCGGAACCTCGCGACGATAGCACAGGCTGCTCATGGAAAAACCTCCTGGCCGCTGACCGGGGCCGCCCCGGCCAGCGCCACCGACCCGGGATATTCGAGGGCGCGGTTGAGGGCGTCCAGATCGGCGGAGATGGCGAAGGCCTTGCCCGGCTCGAGAGGCAGGATCTCGGCGAAGAGCACCTCGTCCCGGTTGAGCGAGAACTCCAGCACGGCATGGCCGTCCTCGACCGGGACATAGCGCGAGCGGTGCCGCGGCCAGGCGGCGGCGCGCAGGGCCTGTTCATCGATCCGCGACAGGCTGGCGGGACTGCCCAGCGCCAGCCAGGTCTCGTAGGCGCTGCCCGTCCCGGCCGCGACCAGGGCGGTGGCGAGCCGGACCTGCCGCGCCCCGGCCAGGCACGGCGGCAGGGGCAGGGCCACCGTGCCCGTCCACGCCTGCGTCGCCATTTCCGGCAGGTGGAAGTTCCAGAGCAGGGCCCGGGTAGTGACGGTCTCGTCGGTGACCACCAGGTCGGCGAGGGCCGGCTTGCCGGGAACCTGGAGGTCGTAGCGCGGCCCGGTCAGGCGATTGAGGAAGGCGAAGGCGTGATAGGCCGGCTTGGGGTCGCCGTTGAGGTTGATCAGCCCGTAATGCTGGTTGCGGCCGTCGTACCAGCGGTGGGTGACCCGGGCCTCGTGCATGACGTCGGAGGCGGTCCAGAAGCCGAGCGCCTCGACATGCGGTTCGGCATGGAGGTTGTGGTGAATGGCGGCCGCACAGCCGAACAGGCGGACGACATCGTCGCAACCGACCCACTTCGCCTTGCCATTGGGCCCGCAGTGTTGGATGTTCCACTCGGTGATGATGTGGGGAATGGCCCCGAAACCGGCGGCGGCAGCTTCGGCCCGGGTCTTGCGGAACTCGTCGGCGAAGAACATCCCCGGAGCATGCGGCGACCCCTGGCGCCATGGGTACTGGCCATACTCGCCCATCGGATAGTTGTGGTAGCTGAAGAAGTCGACGGGCACCCCGCACTCCCGGCACCAGTTGGCGAACGGCAACACCATCTCCCCGCCCGCCGATGTCGGGCCGCCGACCTGCAGGTCGGGATGGACCCCCTTGAGGGCGCGGG
>CAZBDL010000527.1:0-2222 GCA_964490525.1 uncultured Victivallales bacterium
GGTGTCCTCGCAGATGCGGATGCCCGCCGATTCCGTGTAGATGTTGCCGCTGTGGTGCATGGCGGTGCGCGGCTCGCCGGAGATCGCCTTCATCCAGGTGTGGCTACGGATCCCCAGTTCGAGGCAGATCTCCATGACATGGTGGACGAACGGCGGGTCGTCGGTCATCTCGTAGAAGAGGGCGTCGCCGAGCATCAGGTGGGCCAGGTCGAACGGACCCTGGGTGTCCATGCAGTAGATCGCCAGGGTGTCGCCGAGGACCTCCCGGAAGCGGTTCATCATCTCCAGGCCGCGGGCGAAGGAGCCGTGCGGGCACAGGTCATCCAGGGTCAGTGCCGCCGCCTCCGCCTTGCTCAGGTGGCGCTGTAGCCAAGGCATCTTGTCGGTGAACACCTCCTGCTCGAGGCCGACGCAGGCCAGGAGGATCCCGGTGCCGAGGTTGGCCCGGATCGACGGGACGGCGTCGCTGCGGGCGTTGGCCACGGCGCAGGCCGCGCGCACCTGGCTGCAGAGCATGCGTTCGACATCGTGGAACGCCGTGTGGAAGTCGGCGTCCGGAATGGCCTCCTGGGCCGGCGTCAGCGGCGCCGAGAAGCCGATCGTCGGCGGAAACGGCGGTTCCCCGCGCCAAACGGCGGCTTGGCGTCCCCGGGCCCGGGCCAGCCAGGCGGAATCGGCGGCGAGCAGTTCGGGGAGGCGGCGGACATCGAAGGCGGACGTGGTCATAGGGGCGATCCTTGGTGGCGGGGGGTGCTTTTGGCATCGCGCCTGCTGCCCTACGGCGAATCTCGCTCGGGCGCGAGGTGTACAGTAGCCTGCCATCGGCAAAGGGCAATGGCGTCTCGCGCCGTATCTGCGGCCGACCGGGGATATGCCACTCTTCTCAAAAAGCCGAGAACATGGCTTGACGACGGGCTTACCCGGCCTATAGTGCGCGCCCTGTGCGATTCCGCATCGGGGCAGAGGGCGGCATGGATGGGGCATGGCCGGGATGAACAGGGGAGGGGGGATGGAACAGCGATTCCTGCGCCAATTCACGTTGGTTGAGCTGCTGGTGGTGGTGGCGATCATCGCCATTCTCCTGGCCACCCTGCTGCCGGCCCTGGCCGGGGCCCGGAGCCTCGCCCGTCAGGCCTTCTGCCTCAATAACCTGAAGCAGTTCGGATATCTCGGCAACGCCTACTGCGACGACTTCCAGGGCTGGGTCATGCCGGCGGACTTCGGAGGCGAGATCGACCATTGGATGAACTACCTGGGCGAAGGCGAGATGCCCCAGCCGAAGCTCTACCAGTGCCCCGCGCTCGACGATGCCGACATGGTCAACCCGTATGGCGGCGGCAACCGTCTGCTGAAGGGGGCTTATGTGATGAACACGATCTCGCCGGGCGGCTGGGGCAGCGCGGCCATTGTCGGCGACCCCGACCTTTGCCGGGGCTGGGGCTTCGACACTTGCCATCCGGTGCGCATCCAGCGAGTACGCAATCCCGAACAGAAGATCTGGATCACCGACTTCGTCCGCAACTACATGAAGGGATCCGGCGGTGCCCGCAGCTCCGACAACCGCGGCATCCTCAAGTTCATGGAGAGCAACCATGGCCCGCGCGTTGCCGACAGCGGCAGCGATGCCCGCGATGTCGGCGATCACCATGGCGGCGGCTTCAGCGTGATCTTCGGCGACGGCCATGCCGAACGGCGCTTCGAGACCAAGCCCGACGAATGGGTGGTCGTCGACGATGGCGGATAGGCCGCCACCGCTTGAATGTTGAATGTTGATCGCTTAGTGTTGGTTGTCCCTGGCATGCTAGGCCCATCGTGAGCAAATCAGCGGGGAGGAATGCATCATGCCGAGACGAGGTTTTCCCGACTGTCCGATTGACCGCATCGCTCACGACGTCCTCGCGGTGAATGACTATGTCGTCAGCATCGCCGAGTTCATCGCCGACTGCGAGACGCCAATGACGCTTGCCATCCAGGGCGACTGGGGCAGCGGCAAGACGAGCATCATGTCCATGGTCCGCGGCGAACTTGACCCGGGACGCATCCTGCCCGTGCTGGTCAACACCTGGCATTATTCATTGTTCAAGCAGGACGAATACCTCGGGCTCGCCATTATCCATGCCATGCTCAAGAAGCTGTATTCAGCGCTGGGCGTGAAACGGCAAGGCGGCGGCAAGCTGGAGAAGAGTTCGCTCGACAAGATCGGCGAATTTATCGGCAGGGTG
>CAZBDL010000527.1:2282-2578 GCA_964490525.1 uncultured Victivallales bacterium
ATGTGTCCAATCTATCGCTTTCCCCTCTGCGGTTCAATTCCCTTTCTGCCGGTCAGCGTGACGGGCAAGGACATCAAGGAGTCGTTCAAGAAGGAGGAGGTTGGCACGGTCGAGGTCGAAAATCTGTCCGAGGTCGTCCTGCAGCTCCGGGAGGAGTTCCAGGCCCTGGCGGAGAAACAACTCCTGGGCACCGGCAGGAAGGCGGTCTTCTTCATCGACGATCTCGACCGGGTCCGTCCGGTCAAGGCGGTGGAGGTGCTGGAGGCGATTAAGAACCTGATGGACATCGAAGGCTG
>CAZBDL010000528.1:0-2575 GCA_964490525.1 uncultured Victivallales bacterium
TGGCGCCGTTCTTGACCCAATGGTCGTAGCGGGCGAGGTCGATGCGCTCGACATGGTGCTTGGGGTCGTAGAACCCGATCTCCTCGATGGACCGACCGTCGCGCTGGGCGCGGGCATCGGCGACCACCACCCGGTAGCAGGGCAGGTTGGTCGTTCCGGTGCGCTTCATCCTGATCCGAACCGACATGGCTGTTTCCTTACGCTGAAGGCGTTCCTGGCATGCAAGACCCATATCCCGAGGCGGGGGAACCGGCGTCGGGCGGCACAGGCCCCGCCAGCCGCCACGGGAGTCCCCGCGCATAGGGCGCATAATCTAGCACGGCATTTGCTCCCTGCAACCGACGCCGGGAGAAAATGCGCGATTTTGTCCCCCCCCGAAAACCATGCCCCTGGGGCCATCCCCGAAGATGGCCGGGCGCATGGCGCTGGCATTTTGGCGCAGGGAAAGGATAGTACGGCGAACCGCAACCTGCCATCCCGGAGCCCCCCGATGAGCATAAAATTGTGCGTGGCGGACTGGTGCTTCTTTTCCCAGGCGGGCTTGCCACCGGAAGCCTTCTATGCGCGCCTCCGCGCCCTCGGCTACGAGGCCGTCGAGATGGTCGCCCCGACGCGCCTCGAGGCGGCGCGCGGGGCCGGCCTGAGGATCGCCAACCTGACCCTCTTCGGCGACTGCATGCCCCGCGGCCTGAACCGGCGCGAGGAACATCCGCGGCTGATTCCGCGCATCCGCACGGCGCTGGCCGAGGCGGCAGCGGAGGACATCGGGGCGGTGATCGTCTTCAGCGGCAACCGCATGGGCCAAGCCGACGCGGAGGGCCTCGAGAACTGTCGGCTGGCCCTGGCGACGCTGGCCCCGGAAGCCGAACGTCTCGGGGTGACCCTGCTGCTGGAGGTCTTCAACATGTACGACCACGAGGACTACCAGGCCGACAACTCGCACTATGCCTTCGAGGTGGTCCGGGCGGTCGGCTCGCCGCGGGTCAAGGTGCTCTACGACATCTATCACATGGAGATGATGGGGGAGCATGCCGCCGAGGTCCTGCCCCGCCACCTGCCGTTGGTCGGGCACATCCATGCCGCCGAGGCGGGTAACCGCAGCCGTCCGCGGCCAGAGGGGGTGATTCCCTACAGGCGGATCGTCACCGCCACCATGGCGGCGGGCTATCGCGGCTACTGGGGCATGGAGTTCCACCCCCACGGCGATCCCTTCGTGGAACTCGAGGAGGTCAGGCGCGACTTCATGGCCGCGGCCGGCGGCTGAGGGCACGAGGACGAGGACGAAGCCTTCCCCGCGTAGGAGCCCGCTCCCCCTTCGACAAGCTCAGGGCAGGCCGCGGGCGAACCTCTGTCCCCCGAAGAACCGATTGCAGCGAGGCGACGATGACGGAATTCCGCACGGAGACGGATCTGCTGGGCGAGCGCCGCATCCCGGAGGCGGCGCTGACGGGCATCCACACACTGCGGGCGGAGGAGAACTTCCCGATGAGCGGACGGCCGGTCGCCCCGCCCCTGTTGCATGCCTTTGGCGCGGTCAAACTAGCCTGCGCCACCGCCAACCACGCGCTCGGAGCCTGGGACGAGCCGACCTTCGCGGCGATTGCGACCGCCTGCCGAGAGGTGATGGCGGGCGCGCTCGACGGCGAATTCCGCACCGACGCGCTGCAAGGAGGCGCCGGCACTTCCACGAACATGAACATCAACGAGGTCATCGCCAACCGCGCCCTGGTGCTGCTGGGGCGATCGCCCGGCAACCATGCCGTGATCCATCCACTGGACGACATCAACCGGCACCAGTCGACCAACGACACCTATCCGACAGCGTTGCGGGTGGCCGCCATCGGCGAACTGCGCCGACTGGTCGAGGCCCTGGTCGGGCTGCTCGGCACCTGCCAGCGCCTGGAGCAGGATTGGGCGGGCATCGTCAAGGTCGGCCGCACCGAGATGCAGGATGCCATCCTCGCCACCCTCGGGCATGCCGCCGGGGCCTGGGCGGAAGCCTTCGGGCGCGACCGCTGGCGCCTCTACAAGTGCGAGGAGCGCCTGCGCGTGGTCAACCTCGGCGGCACCGCCATCGGCACCGGGCTGGGCGCCCCGCGCGACTACATCTTCCGGGTCGTCAACGACCTCAACGCCATTACCGGGCTCGGTCTGGCCCGCGCCGAAAACCTGGTCGAGGCGACCCAGAACCAGGACGCCCTGGCGGAGGTCAGCGGCATCCTCTCCGCCGCCGCCGCCAACCTCATGAAGATCGCCGGCGACCTGCGCCTGCTTTCGTCCGGGCCCGACGCCGGCCTCGGCGAGATCCGCCTGCCCCCTCGCCAGGCCGGTTCCTCGCTCATGCCCGGCAAGGTCAATCCGGTGATTCCGGAGGCCGTCACCCAGGCCGCCATCATGGTCCAGGCGAACCACCAGGCCATCGCCTGGGCCGTCGGCCTCGGCTCCCTGGAGCTGAACCCCTTCATGCCGCTGATCGCCGACCGGCTGCTCGACAGCCTCGCCCTGCTGCGCCAGGCCGCCATCATCCTCGACCGGCATTGCCTGGCGGGGGCGGTCGCCGACGAGGCCCGCTGCC
>CAZBDL010000529.1:0-2571 GCA_964490525.1 uncultured Victivallales bacterium
GGG
This sequence comes from uncultured Victivallales bacterium, assembly GCA_964490525.1. Lineage (GTDB taxonomy): Bacteria > Verrucomicrobiota > Lentisphaeria > Victivallales > CAZBDL01 > CAZBDL01. Next base: position 4 of record CAZBDL010000529.1, read on the forward strand.
CATATCGCCAAGCCCTTCCGCCTCACGGACCTGCAGACGATGATCAGCCGTCACCTGCCCAAGGCGGCGCGCTAGCCGGACTTCCTTGATTTCCCAGGGGAAACGGCGGCGCCTTGCCTTCAATTGCTGACCGTGCACTCCGGAGTGGTGAGCTGCCGGTAGAAGTCGGCGTAGCGGTCGCGCTCCGGGGAGTTGCGCCAGGCGATGCCGACCCGGGGATGCTCGTTAAGCATGCCGGTGACCATGTAGGGCAGGAGATAGCCCCATTCAATGGTCTCGCGCAGGGCCACGAACTTGTCCTGGATGACCTGGAGGATCGGTTCGAGCCGGAAGCGCGGATCCTTGAGGTAGCCGATGAGCAGCTCGAGCGGGCAGTTGCCGGCAGCGCGCCCGATGCCGTAGACCGTGGCGTCGCAGAAGGTCGCGCCGGACTGGATGGCCTGGATGCTGTTGGCAAAGCCCAGCTGCAGGTTGTTGTGCGCGTGGAATCCGGTCTGGCGCCCCGGCAGCTCGTCGCAGAAGAGCTTGACCAGATGGTCGACCTCGGACGGCAGGAGGGAGCCATAGCTGTCGACCACGGTCACGGCGCTGACCTGGGTCTCGCGGTCGATCAGGCGCAGGCCCTCGGCCAGCTCGTAGTCGTTGACCGTGGAGATGGCCATGATGTTGATGAAAGTCTCGTAGCCACGGTCGGCAATGAGGTTGGCCAGCTCGACCGCCTTGGTCACCTCCTTCAGGTAGGTGGCGACGCGGAAGAAGGAGAGCGGCGACTCGGCGGACGGCAGGATGTCTTCCGCCTCAACCCGCCCGATGTCCACCATCGCGCCCAACTTCACGCGTGGAGTGGCGTCGCCGATGATCAGGCGCAGGTGGTCGTCACGGGTGAAGCGCCATGCCCCGTACTCCTGCGGGGAGAACATCTTCTCGGAGGCACGGTAGCCCAGTTCGAGATAGTCGACGCCAGCGGCATCGACGGCCCGGAAGACCGCGCGCACCAGGTCGTCGTCAAACTGCCAACGGTTGATCAGGCCACCGTCGCGCACCGTGCAGTCCACCACCTTGACATCAGACTTCATCGCCATGGAAATCTCCGCTGCTGGTTACCGCAGAAGGCCACATGCCTTCCGCTTGGTCAAAAAAAAAGCCCGCCGGACGGCGGGCTCGGGATGCGACCACCGTCAGTTGACCGGGAGGTCCTGATAGATGATGTTGTAGATGTCGTGACGCTTGTCGACCACCCACTCGGGCTCCATCAGCGGGCCGTAGCCCCAGCCGGACTCGCGGGGCTCCTCGACGGCACCCGGCAGGGGGGCGATGAAGGTGGCAATCTCGGTGACGCCGACGACCTCGCGGGCGATGAAGTAGCCGATGCCCTTGAAGAGGCCATAGCTGACGGCGGCGAGGCCACCCTCCTCTTCGTTGACGTCGTAGATCTTCATGGGCACCTCAAGGGCACCAAAGGCGACATTGACAATGCCGCGCCCGAGCTTGCGGAACGGATCGCCGGCGCCGACGGTGAGGGAGACGAAGAGGACGGCGGCCAAGGTGGCTCCGATCAGCATAACTCTGGACTGCTTCATGGTCTGATCCCCTGCTTGGTTACGGTTGCCGGACATTGCCTTCGACCAACGAAAACGAAGCTCAATATACCCTTTGGAGGCAAGGCGTCAAGCGGCACGGAGGGGAAAATGTCATGGCCGGATCAAGGAAAAAGCGGCAGTTCGTCGCCGGGGCTGGCGGCGGCGATGCCATGAGGCAAGCCAAGGGCCTCGCGGACCGGGGCGAAGGACCGGCGGTGCAGGGGGCATGGGCCATGCTGGCGAAGGGCGGCAAGATGGGCGGCGGTGCCATAGCCCTTGTGGTGCGCAAAGCCATACTCCGGGTAGGCGATGGCCGCCGTGCGCATGATCTCGTCACGGCGGACCTTGGCGAAGATGCTGGCGGCAGCGATGGCGGCACAGCGGGCATCGCCCTTGACCAGGAATTCCGCCGGAACCGGCAGGCCGGGCACGGGCAGCCCGTCGACCAGGGCGAAGTCGAGTTCGGGAAGCAGGGCGGCGAGGGCGCGGCGCATCCCCTCATGGGTGGCGCGAAGGATGTTTTGCCGATCGATCTCGGCCGCATCGATCTCGATCACCGCCTGACGGAGTCCGGGCACGGCCAGCAGGGCGGCGCGAAGCTCGCCACGGGCCTTGGCGGAAAGGGCCTTGGAATCGGCCACCGGCGGCACTGGCCGGTCGGGAGGCAGGATCACGGCGGCAACCACCACCGGCCCGGCCAAGGGCCCGCGGCCAGCCTCGTCGACCCCGGCGACAAAGCGGCATCCAGCGTCACGCCGGAGCACCTCCACGGCGCGCAGGGGATGGCCGGGCGCCAAGAGGGGCTTGGTGGCCATGGCAGGCGTCCCGCCGACAGGAAGATCAGGAGCGCTTGACGTCCTTCTCCTTGAGGCGGGCGGACTTGCCGACCCGGTCGCGGAGATAGTAGAGCTTGCCGCGGCGGACCCGGCTCTGGCGCTCGACCTCGACCTTCTCGACGCGCGGGGAGTGCACGGGGAAGACCCGCTCG
>CAZBDL010000530.1:0-2566 GCA_964490525.1 uncultured Victivallales bacterium
TGGGGGCCGCAGACCCCGGCGCTGACCCCGGCGATCTCCATGGCCCAGCACTGGGCGGGCGGACGCGCTACCCTGGACGATGCCTCGCACCAGGCGCCGGAGCCTTGCCCGGGACTGGTTGACGACCTCGACCTGGCCAACGGCGAACTCGGCAATTACCACGTCACCTTCATGGCCCCGGGCAGTCCGGAGGACGGGGCCGCGGCGCAGACGGACAAGCCAGCCCGGATGGTCGTGACCCTCGGGCGGCGCGCCATGGTCGAGGCGGCCGGCTACTCGGCACTGGTGCGCGAGCGGCGGGATCGTCCCCGCGACGTCAAGGTCTACGCCTCGCCGCATGAGATCGGCGAGGACTGGACGCTGCAGGCCGAGCGCCGCGACATCGCGGGCGGCGAGTACGAGGAGTTCGCCTTTGCCCGGCCCATGGCGGCCAAGCGCGTGCGCTTCGACATCGAGCGGGTGTGGAATCCCGAGGTCGACGTCAACCTGAAGGCCGCGCGCGGACATCTCGGCGAGCTGTACGTGTACGGGACGCCGCTGCCGCCGGACATGACCTTCGACATCGGGCAGGACGGGGCCATGGCCAGTGGCCAGGTGCTTGACGGGGCCGGACGCCCGGTGCGCATCCTGTTCACGGCGCGACCGTTTGCCAGGGGCACGCATGGCGTGGAATGGGACGGGCTCGACGACCACGGCAAGCCATGCCCACCGGGAGATTACAAATCCCAAATTTTCCTCAACCACACAACGTATTCAAATATCGCCACCATCGGCAACAATGCTCTCCCCTCAACCCATAACCTGAACCCCAGCGCCATCGAGGGAATCGCTGTCGACAAGGACGGCAACGTCTTCACCGCCAACATGTGGGAGGAACAGGGCCAGGACTTCAGGAAAGTCCGCGCCCAGGACGGATCGCATGTGTTCAACGCCAAATACGCGGTCAGAAGTAGCCAGCCCGACGCCATGCCATATGCGATCACAGTTGATGACAGATACCTATACTGTTCGACCAGTTCCCACGTCGACAGCTCCGCGCAGCACGTCCGCAGGTTCAAGGTCGCCGACGGCACCCCGGCGCCGTTCCCCGCCCAGCGGGAAAACGGCGGGCATATCTTCTTCTACAAGTCCCCGGAAAAACATATCCCGGCGGGTGCCTCCGACCAGGACAAGGACATCCTGATCCTGCCCCTCCGGGCACTCGCCGTGACCGGCGGCAAGCTCTTCGTCGGAGACTCCATCCACAGTCGGGTACACATCTTCGACAAGGAGAGCGGAGCCCCGGCGGGAACCTTCGCGATACCCAGGCCGCATGCCATGGCGGCCGACCCCTCGGGGAGGCTCTGGATCGCCTCGGACGGGGCCAAGGTCATCCGCCGGGACAACGACGGCGCCCTCTCCGAGGTCATCGGCAATCTCGGCTACGCACGGGCGCTGGCCATCGGCCCGCACGGGAAGCTCTTCGTCGCCGACCGGAAAAAGGCCCAAATCAGCATCTTCGATGTCGCGCCGGATGGCAAATCCGCGAAATTCGCACGGACGTTCGGACACACGGCAAAGCTCGGGGAAAGTGCCCCTGACAACTTCTACAAGCTCACCGGGGTCGCCGTTGACCCCCAAGGGAACGTCGTCATTTCACAGGGCTTCCCGATCACCGGGTCGAGGCTGACGAGATTCTCGCCGGACGGCACGGTGCTGTGGGATCAGATCGGCGCCGAGTTCTGCTCCACCGGCAACTATTCCCAGGACCGCCCGGACGAACTGATCAGCCATTACTTCAACCGATATCTCCTGGACAAGCAATCCGGATCATGGAAATTCAACGGATTCGTCCTTGACGGGGACAGCAGATATCCATGGCAGCAGCACGGGGTCATGAGGATCCAGGAGATCAATGGCGCGCACTTCCTCTTCCAGTCCTACGGCGACGGGCTGCAGGTCTACCGGCGCCGTGATGACGGAACCTTCAAGCTCGCATCGATGTTCGGAATCAAAAACCCCATGCCGGACGGGACGCACTGGGACTACATCCCCGGCGACCATGGCGAAAAATTAACACAATATCCCTTCGGCCTCTGGTCATGGAGCGACCTCAACGGCGACGGAAAGGTCGAAGAAAACGAGGTCAACTGGTTCAAGAAACCGGGCGAAAACTTCGGCCTGCTCCATTTTGGCGTCAACGTGGACAAGCATGGCAACGGGCTCATCTGCGACCATCACCATAGCTCCGTCTTCGAAATGCCCCTTGCCGGATTCGATGCCAAGGGCAATCCCAGATATGACTACTCGTTGATGAAGCAGGTCATCCCGCCCGATCCCGCCGAGAAGGGCAGTCGGCTCATGTCCCAGCCGCTGATGGCGGTGCGCGCCGACGACGGCTCGATCTACGTCCACGGACGCAGCGACCTCCACCCTGTGCCTTCAGGCCATTCATGGACGTGCGGCTGGATCCTCGCCAGGTACAGCCAGGACGGCAAGATGCTCTGGTGGAGAAAGCTCCCCGAGGCCTGCCCCGGCATGGACGCCATCCCCGGCGAAAACGCCGGGGTGATGCTCGCCAGCTTCG
>CAZBDL010000531.1:0-2565 GCA_964490525.1 uncultured Victivallales bacterium
CGCGTCCATGCCCTATGACGTCCCGACCGGAGATTTCTTAGCCGACCCTTTGCCGCCGACACGGGGAAGCCCATCCCCGCGGGGGCAAACGGAACCTCAGAACCGGACGACCGAGATGCGGACGCGGCAGGAGTCGTCGAGGATCTTGCCGTCGCCGACCACGGACAAGGCGAGTCCGCCGGGCGCCTGCCAGGTCATCGTGTACTTGCCCTGCTTGTGGCCGGTGTAGTCCACCCGGAAGGCGGGCGGCTGCTCGCGGACAAAGGCCCGTTGCGCCTCGCTCAGCTCGAGCTTGGCCCCGAGCAGGACCCCGCGGCAGGTGTCCACCAGCCCAATGTACTCATCCCGGGTCAGCTTGTCGGCATCGGTGATTGGGCGGGGGCCACCCTGGCAGCCAGCGACCAGCAGCAGGGCGAACAGGGACACCAGGGAAAGCAGGCGGGGGCAAGTCATGGCAGCGCTCCGTGATGGGGGGTTGACGCGTGTCCCAGCAGGTGTTCGGCCAGGCGCACGGCATGGACGGCATCAGTGGCATGGTGCGCGCCGATCTCCACGGCATAGGCCTCGGTAACGACCGCCCCGCCGACCATGATGCGGACCTCGGCCAGGCCCGCCTCGCGGCAGGCGGCGACCACCTCGGGCATGCGCCGCATGGTCGTGGTCATCAGCGCGGACAGCCCAAGCAGGCGCGCCCCGCTCGTGCGCAGGGCGGCGACAATGTCCTTGGCCGGGACGTCCTTGCCGAGGTCCACCACCGAGAAGCCGTGGTTGCGCAGCATCAGGGCGACGATGTTCTTGCCGATGTCATGGATGTCGCCCTGGACGGTCGCCAGCACCACGCAGCCCTTGTCGCGGGCCGGGCCGCCCTCCGCCTGGAGATGCGGCGCCAGCTCGTCAAAGGCCCGCTTCATGGCCTCGGCCCCGAGCATGAGCTGAGGCAGGAAATAAGCCTTGCGGTCGAAGCGGTCGCCGACCTCGTTGATCGCCGGGACGAGGACATCGTCGACCAGTTGACGCGGCGACATGCCGGTCGCCAAGGCGGCCTTGACCAGCTCGACGATGTGGTCGCGGTCGCCGGCGACGACCGCCTGGAAGACCCGTGCCTCGGGCGTCTGCGTCTCCGGGGCTGGCTTGGTTGCGGCCGGCTGGCCCCCGGCGGCCTGGCTGGCGGCGATCAGCCGCCGGCAGCCGGCGTCGCGCCCGGCGACGGCATCGGCGGCGTGGCGCCCGGCGGCCAGCTCGGGGATGCCGGGATTGACGATGACGGCGGTGACCCCGGCCTCGGCGGCCATCGCCAGGAAGGCGGCGTTGAGCCATTTGCGCTCGGGCAGCCCGAAGGAGACGTTGGAGAGGCCGAGGACGGTGCCGTAGCCCTTGCCGGCGGCCCAGCGCACCGTCGCCAGGGTCTCGCGGGCGGCGCCGGGATCGGCCGAGATGGCCATCACCAGGCCGTCGACCAGCAGATCCTCCTGGCGGTAGCCGCAGGCCGCCGCGCGACGCTCGATGCGACGCAGATGGCGACGGCGACCGGCGACGTCGGCGGGCAGATCGCCGTCGCCCAGCGGCAGGGCGATGATCATCGCGCCGTATTTCGCGGCCACCGGCAGGACGTGCCGCAGCCGCGCCTTCTCGCCGGAGACCGAGTTGAGCAGCGCGCGCCCGGGATAGAGGCGCAAGGCCTTCTCGACCGCCGCCGGATCCGCCGAGTCGATGCACAGCGGCGCCTCGCAGACCGGGGAGAGCAGGGCCACCGCCCCGCGCAGGGTCTCCGCCTCGTCGATGCCCGGCATGCCGACGTTCACGTCGAGCAGGTCCGCCCCCTGGGCCTCCTGCTCCGCGGCCAGCCTGCGGACCTCGCGGAAGCGTCTCGCCCGCAGGTCCTCCTGCAGGGCCGGCTTGCCCGTCGGATTGATCCGCTCGCCGATCACCCGGACCGGCTGGCCATGCGCCAGGAAAACGGCCCGGCGCGGGCTGCTCACCGCCGCCACCGCCGCCTGGAGCGGGGCGACCGGCAGCAGGCCATCAAGCGCCGCGTCCATCCCGGCAATGAACTCCGGCGAGGTGCCGCAGCAGCCGCCGAGCAGGTTCACCCCTGCCACTGCGAACTCCGGCGCGAACGTCGCAAAGTCCTCCGCCGACATGTCGAAGACCGTCTCCCCCCCGACCAGCGTCGGCAGCCCGGCGTTCGGCTTGGCCAGCACCGGCACCGTCGCCACCTCCTTCAGCGCCCGCACCAGTGGCAGCATGCCGCGCGGCCCGAGCGAGCAGTTGCAGCCGACCGCCGCCGCCCCCAGCGCCTGCAGGGTGATCGCCGCCGCCTCCGGGGGCGTGCCGTTCAGGGTGCGCCCGTCCTCGGCAAAGGTCATCGACACCATCGTCGGCAGGTCGCCGCACTCCCGCGCCGCCAGCAGCGCCGCGCGCGCCTCCTGGATGTCCATCATCGTCTCGATCACCAGCAGGTCGACGCCCCCGCGCACCAGCCCCGCGACCTGCTCGCGGAAGATCGCCACCGCCGCCTCGAAGCCCAGCTCCCCGAAGGGCTCGACAAAGTCGCCGGTTGGCCCG
>CAZBDL010000532.1:0-2564 GCA_964490525.1 uncultured Victivallales bacterium
CAGGCGCTGATAGGCTTGGACGCAGAGGTCGGAGGTGTCCTCGCCGGGGCCACGGATGGCGAGCTCGGTCATGCCGAGCTTGTCGACGATGAACTCGTCGGTGATGTTCAGGTCGGCCTTGCGGGCGTGGTTGGAGAGGCGCCCGGGCGGCAGGTAGGAGGCGATGTCGGTGATGCCGATCATGGGGGGCCCTAGACGATCGAGAAGTAGATGTGGCCGAGCTCGTGGCCGTCGCGCACGATGCGCGTCTTGGTGAGCTTGAGGCCGAGGTTGCGGACGAGGGTCAGCTCGAGCCGGGCGTAGGGGGTCTGGCGCTCGTAGCGGGCCATCTCGAGCTTGGTGAAGAACCACTTGCCGGGGGCGTCGGGGAAGAGCTTCTGGACGAGGCCCTTGTTCATGGCGACGACGACCTCGATGTCGGTGAACGGCGTGGGGGCAGTGAGGGAGAAGGACTTGGCCTCGGGGTCATGGTCGCAGAGGGCGACGATGTCGTCCTCGGGATATTCATAGCGGCCGGTGACGGGCGATCCGTTTTCGGCCAGGAGGAACTGCCATTCGTCGTTGCCGGCGCGGGCGGTGAGCTCGACGCAGGTGGCCTCGTGGCGGCGGATCCGCTCGTTGCGGCGGGCCTCGATGCGCAGTTGCGTGCGCATGATCCGGTGCAGGGTGTAGTTGATGTCGGTCAGCTCGTTCAGGCCGAATGACTTGCGGGCAAAGTCGGCGACCCCGTTGTAGATGTCGGTGCCATGCACGTAGGTGCGGCTGCCCTTGAACTCGAAATGCAGGTCGGCGATGGTCGCGCTCACGTCGGCATCCTTTCCCGGGGCGGTCACGGACATTCCGGACGCCAGTTGAAGTGGACGACTTTCCGGCCAGCGCAGGTCTCCGTGCCGGCCATGGCAAAGCCGCAGCGGCGGAAAAGCTCCAGCGAGGGGAAATTGTCCGCGAAGACTGTAGCATGCAGAACGGAAACGGCAAGCTCGCGGCAGGCGGCGTTGGCGGTTTCGGTGATCAGACGGCGGCCCAGGCCCTGGCCACGGCCGGCCGGGGCGACGGCGATGTCAATTTCCGCGGCCGAACCGTCGGGGCGCCGGTCATGGCGGATCTGGCCCAGCAGGCGGCCATTGCGGACGAGGACCTGGATGCGGCTGGCGGGGCTGGCGAGCCGACCGGTGAACCAGCGGGCATGCCCGGCGAAGGGGATCGGCTCCGGGGAGAAGGAGTTTCGCCGCACCTCCGGTTGGTTGGCCAGGTTCCAGAGGGCGGTGACGTCGGCGAGGGCGGCGGGGCGCAAAACCGTCGCGCCGGGCTTGTCGCGAAGTTCGCGCAGCACCCGCTCGGCGCCCAGGCCATCGGCCAGCTGGCGGCCGGCGGCGGCCATGGCGTGCCGCCGTGGTTCATCGTCCAGCAGGCTGCCGACGGCGGCGGCAAGGTCGGCCTCGGTGGCCTGTTCATGCCAGCCAAGGGACTGGGCAACCCCCAGCGCAGCCATCGTCTCGGCAATCCGCAGCTGGTTGTCGGCGACCGGCAGGATCACCGCCGGCATGCCCAGGGTGGCCAGCTCCCAGACCGTCGTGCCGGCCGCGCTGACCACCAGGTCGGCATGGCGCATCAAGGCCGCCATGTCGGGGGGATTGGCCACCAGGCTGACGTGATGCGGCGATGCCGCCGCTGCTTTCGCGATGGCCTCGCATCGGGCATTCCCGGCACCGATGACGACGGTGATGTGCAGACGATACGCAGTGACCGTGGACAGTGCGGAAAGCGCCCGATCCGTCCATCCGGCCCCATCGCATCCGCCAAAGGTGACGATGATCCGTCGGCTGTCCGACGGGACGGCATCGGCTTCATGACGGGCGCGGGTTTGGCGAAATTCGCGGCGCAGGAGAAGATATGGCGGCCCAAGGAGGAGATCTTCGTCGGCTTTTTCTGGATATAGTTTAGTAGCAGCATATAGATTCTGGTTGAGGATAAGCTGGGCGGGATAACGGGGAAAGATGCCGTTGTCGTCGAGATAGAGGACGCGGGCGTTGGCAGAGGTTAGGAGGTCTTGGTAATCGGGGGTGAAGTGGTAGCCGTCGAGGATGATTGAACTGGCCTGGGCCTGCCGGGCGGCGGCGACGGTGGCGACGGCATCATCAGGGGAACCGGGCAGGGCCTCGATGGCGATGGGGACGATGTCTTCCGTGGCGAGCCGGCCGCGGGCTCCCTCGGGGCACTCGGCGGTGGCCCAGGCGACGGGGCAACCGGCGTCGGCGGCGGCCTGGGCCAGGGCCAGGCAGCGCATGACGTGGCCGAAGCCGTGCCGGGGCCCGGCATCGGCGCGGATCAGGATGGCAGGCTGGTCAGGCATCATTCAGCCGACAATCTTCCACAGAAGGAAACGAAGGGAATGAAGGGAGAAAATTAAGCCGCAAAGAGGCGCAAAAAGCGCAAAAGGGAGAGGTTTAGACTAGCCGGGGGTTGGCAAGGCAACACAGAGGATCCCTATCCCTGAATACCCCGGAGGGGTTGCAGACATTAGCCGGGGGTTGAGGGTGCGCCAGCACCCGACACCCCCGGAA
>CAZBDL010000533.1:0-2554 GCA_964490525.1 uncultured Victivallales bacterium
GGCCTCCCCCGCCGCCTGGAACGGATGCTGAAAATCGGCCGCCACCCGCCAGGCCGTACGCCGCCAAAGCTGCAGCGCGCACCACGCCAAAGCCAACACCGCCACCCCCAGGAAAAGCCACGCCCGCAGACGAGGGGTCGTCATGGCAAGCCCCTCCCCGTCCCCACCGCGGCAGGCTGGCCCATGGCCCAGGCCCTGGCCTCGTCGTCCAGCAGCTCATGCACCGACGGCCACAGCAGGCGACGACGCGCTTCGCCCTCCCGGAACACCGCCAGCTCCGCCGCATGGCGCTCCCCCGCCGTCAACGACGACGCCTCGGCCTCGCGCATCAGCCGCTCCACCGCCGCCTGTCGCTCCAAGCACAGGTGGAACTCGCGCCGCGCCGCCACCACCCGCCGGGAAAAACCCCGCCGCTCCCCGCCCGCCAGGCGACGACACGCGGCCAGCATGTCCTCCAATGGCGGGCGCACCAGCTCCGGCGCCATGGCGATCAGTTCGGACACCGCCCGTTGTCGACCGGCCAGCACTCCTTCCGGATCCGCCATCTCCCCCCAGCGCTCGCCCAGCTCCTCGAGCAGGCATGCCTGTTGGGGCCTCACCGCCCCCTCTCCCACCACGGAATTCACCGGATCATAGACAACTTGCTCGATCTCACGGAAACGCCGCTCGGCAAATTGCGCCGAAGCCGGATAGAACGGATTGACCGCCGCCTGCCGCACCACCTCGGCAAACCATCGCTGCCGCGACCTGGCCGCATCGGGCTCCACCGCCTCGCCATCGGGCACCCTGGACAGACGCCCAATCATCGGCCCCACGGCCTCGGCAAAGGACTCTTCCGCGGTCGCCTGATCCTGCGTCGAGGCCTTGGCCAGCCCGGCCAGCAGGCCTCGCCCGCCCGGCAGACGCACGATCGCCAGCACCAGCACCTCGCCCGCCTCCATCTGCAGCCCGTAGGCCGCCCCGTCCTCCGGCTGCAGCGGCCAGGACAGCAGGCCATCGAGGGGATACTCAATCCCCGCCTCGACCATCCCATGAAGCCCGGGATAATGCACGATCCCCGGCAACCGCCCTTGCTCCAGACGGGCCATCAGCAGGTGCAGCAGGCCCGCCGTCAGCCACCCCGGCAGCCGCCGGTAGCCCGCCACCGCCGGCAGCTCCAGACGGTGCAACAGCAACGCCCCGAGCATCAGGCCCAGACGGCGACGGTCCCCCATCCACACCTCGGGCGGACCGGACAGATAGACCTGCAGGCGCCCGTCCGAGAACGACAGAATCTCCATCCCCCCTCGCAGCTCCATCAGCGTCGGGAGCACCGTGCATTCCGGCGTCTCGCCCGGCACGTCCCGGCACACCCGGTCGAGGGCGACGTCCACCCGCCGGAAAAAGCGCCGCACCGCCTCCCGGTCGATCCCCTCCTCATGCGTGACGATCCGGAACGGCTCCGCCCGCTGCGCCCAGGCCGCAGGCGCAAGCCACGCCAGCCCCAGCGCCACCGCCAGGAAAAGCATGCCTTGCCCGCAACCTGCCATCATGCGCGTCATCCATAGCTAGGGCCGGACGGAAAGATACCCCCCCAACCCGCTTCGACAAGATGGTGCGCGGGGCGGGAGTCGAACCCGCACCCCGAAGGACAGGATCCTAAGTCCTGCGCGTCTGCCAGTTCCGCCACCCGCGCCAAGGCCGAGCAGCCACACCAATATCACCGCCCCCCCTCGGATTCCAGCCGACGGCGGAAATCAGCCAAGGCCTGGTCGATCTTGGCCAGCTCCGCCTTGGCCGCCGACAGGAGCTTCTCCTGATCCTTCCGGTCCTTCTCCAGCGCCTTGATCTCCTTGCGCAGCTTGCGCACCTCCTGGGCCTGACGCGCCGCCTCGAACGGCACCGGGTCGTCGGCCACCGCCGCCGCCGTTTTCATCGCCAGGATGCTCGCCTCCAGGCTGCGGATGCGCTCCTCGTTGTCCGCGATCTTCCCCGGGATCGTCTCCGTCAACTCCGTCTCCAGCGCCGCGATCCGCGCCTCGGCCTGACGGCGATAGGCGTCCGCCGCCATCAGCTCCGGACGCGCCCGCGTGCAGATCGCACCATCGACCAGGATCGTCTCGCCGGCGACTGCCACGACCTTCCCCGCGGCAGCCGGCAGGAAGCCGCCCCCCTCCTTCATGAAGGTCGTGCGCCCGACGGTGAAATGCGGCTCCGCTCCCGCCAGCAGTTCACGGTAGCGCTCCTTCTCGGCCGCCACCGCGGCGGCATGCTGCTGGCGCCGTTCGGCCGCCGCCTCGGCTGCCGCCGCCTTGGCCGCCGCCGCATCGGGAGCCTGCGCCGCCGCCGCTTCCGCCGCGGACTGGGCCTTGGCGGCACGGGCCGCCGCCGCCGCCGCCTGCTCCGCATATTGACTGCGGATCTCCGGCGGCAGATCCGACAATGGCACCTTGCTCACCCCCGCCGCATGGCTCACTTGCACGGCGTCCGGCAGCACCTTCAGCACCGTGTACTCCCGGTACGTCTTCCCGCTCAGCGTCACCAGGTCGGCGGCAACCAACGACATCCCCGCCGA
>CAZBDL010000534.1:0-2523 GCA_964490525.1 uncultured Victivallales bacterium
CCCGTCCCTTGCCTTCCCCCGTCTGCAACCTATCTTAGGACATCTGAAGAAATGATCGAAGCCCCAGCGCCCCTCCCCGGGCCGATCGACGACGGCACCTCCCGATGCCACGACGCACAGCACCCCCAAGGAGACCATCATGAACCACCGGCAACCCCGACCGTCCCCGCCCACGACAGGATGGACTGCCCGCTGCGGCAAGGCCTGGACCGGCATCCTGCTGCTGGTGGCGGCTGTCTTGGGCGGTGCCCAGGAGAAAATTCCCTTTGCGGCCGGCGACACCCTCGACCAGCTCCGGGCGAAGATCGCCCACAACGGCTATTCGTTCACCGTCAAGGACACCTGGGTCTACAACCTGTCGCCCGAGGAGAAGGCGCGGATGTTCCCGGTGCGCGTCGCCCCCCCGGCTGATAGGCGACACCTGGCGCCGCACTCCGACCCGCTCCTCGGCACCGGCACCCGGGGCGCCGCCCCCGCCTTCGACTGGCGCGACCAGGCGGGAATCTCCTACGTCGGCCCGATCCGCAACCAGGGCAGTCTCGGCTCCTGCTATGCGTTCGCCGCTTGCGCCGCCGCCGAAACCACCTACAACGTCGTCAACGGCCTCCATGACGGCGCCTGCGTCGACTTCTCCGAGTCCTACATCGTCTGGACCCTCTCCTCTGTCTCGCCCTACTTCTACCATTTCGGCGGGGGCGGCGGCGCCGACTATGAATACTACGAACTGCACGCCCTCACCCGGATCGGCCCTCCCGAGGGCCTCACCGGCATCGAGGGCATCTGCCACGAGGCGGACTTCCCCTATGTCCAAAGCGAACCCAGCCAGACGGCGATCAACAACTCCAAGCTCTTCCCCCGCGTCGTCTTCTCCCACTGGGGACGGGTCTATCCGGCCGACGTCGCCGACACCACCGAGCAGATCAAGACGGCGATCGCCACCTATGGCACCGTCGACGCCGCCGTCTGGGTCGACTCGGCCTTCGAGGCCTACGGCGGCGGCGTCTACGAGGATGACTTCACGACGCCAGACGACACCCCCTACTACTACACCACCACCAACCACGCCATCGCCCTGGTGGGCTGGGACGACAATCCCCCCGAGGGCGGCGGCGGCTGCTGGATCCTGCGCAACAGCTGGGGCCAGGATTGGGGCGAGGACGGCTACATGCGCATCCGCTACTTCTCCGCCGCCGTCAACTTCGCCGCCTGCTTCTTGGCCCCGCCCCCGCCATCCCTGGCCTACACCCCGGAATCCTTCCGCGAGGCCACCGCCAACGACGGCTCGCTCGGCAACGCCATCGCCATCACCCTGACCAACGAGACCTTCACGGCCGACGTCGTCTCCGGCGGCCAGGTCACCGCCAGCAACGTCCCCGACGGACTGACCGCCGCCTTCACCCGGGACAGCGACACCCGCATCACCTTCGCCCTGACGGGCAATGCCACCAGCCATGCCGATGCCGACAACATCGCCAACCTGACCGTGGCCTTCGCCGACGGGGCCTTCTCGGGGAACGATGCCATCTCCGTCACCAACAGCACCAAGGCCGACCTGCGCATCGACTTCGACGTCGCCTTCGCCGTCGGCTCACGCCTGACCGCCAGCGCCACCCGCGATGCCGACCTGGTCGCCGGCTTCTCCCGCAATCCCCGGATCTGGGGCGAATACCTCGATCCCCCATGGAAGGCCCTGCTCGAGCGCAAGCCCAAGAAGGCCACCGCCGCCGCCATCGGCAAGGTCGTCCCCGGCGCCGCCGAGGCCCATGCCGAATGGAAGAAACCCGCCTGCCTCTTCAACCGCAAGGACTTGGCCGCCCAGAACAAGGAGGGCATCTATGCCGCACTCTGGCTCGCCGCCCATCCCCTCGAACCCTTGCCGGTCGACCAGTGGCTCGAAGCCAAGGAGCCTGCCGGCACCGTGCGGCAATCCTATCGCCAAGGCCTCCTCGTCGGCCCGGAGATCACCGCCATCACTTCCAATGACAACGGTACCATGACCCTCGACGGACGCTGGTTCGGCACCAAAAAACCCAAGGTCTGGCGCGAATACCGCAACGCCAAGGATGTCGTCAAGCGGCAACGGCTCAAGGTGCTGCCTCCCGCCGACTTGGCCATCGTCAACACCAAGGACAAGATGACCTACATGAACGCCGACGACGGCGTCAGCAAGGTCGTCGTCGCCATCCCAAAGGCCTTGCCCGTGGGCGAGACCAACGGCAAGCTCATCCTTGACAATGGCGTCGGCCTCGCCGAGATCAATGACCCCAGCCAGTTCTGAGCCATCGGAGCCCCCCCATGACCCCGCGCGAACGCTTCCTCGCCGCCCTCAACCATGAGCCCCCGCAAGGCCGGGTACCCCATTTCGAGCTCGAGTTCTTCCTCACCATGGAGGCCTTTGGCCGCGTCCATCCCGCCCAGCGCAACTACCGGCAATGGGACCAGATGTCCCCCCGGGAACGCGACCTGCACCGGCGCGATGTCGCCGACCTCCAGGTCGCCACCGCCCGCCGCCACGAAATCTCC
>CAZBDL010000535.1:0-2514 GCA_964490525.1 uncultured Victivallales bacterium
CGCGTGCGGCCATCCGTCTTGGCTACAGGGTCACCTCGATGCGGGCCCGGGGGCGGTCGCCGAGCATTTCCGGAGTGAGCAGGCCGGGGGTGCCGGCGGGAGCCACGGGGCTGCCGTCGATCATCATCTGGCGAACGCCCTTGCCGGTGCCGGAGGCGTTCTCGATGTGGATGTCGAGGGCGCAGCCGCGCCAGCGGCGGCGGAGGCGGATCTCGCGCCAGTCGCGGGGCAGGCAGGGATCGACCAGCAGTCCCGGAATCGTGGGACGCAGGCCGAGCAGATACTGGGTGGCGGCGATGTCCATCCACGGCGCGGTGCCAGTGATCTGCTCGACATTGGCCCAGCCGTGGCGGGGATTGTCCGGGCCGACGATGTTGCTGACCCAGGCATAGGGCTCGGCGCGGTAGCGGTCGATGCCGACCGTGCGCATGGCGTTGGCGGGGATGAGCTGGGTGAAGTACTTCCAGGCGCGGTCGGCGTTGCCGAGCAGGGCCTCGGCCATGACCGCCCAGGTGTTGGCGTGGCAGAAGATGGCCCCGTTCTCGCCGCAGCCCGGGCCGTAGCCGGTCTTGGCCTCGCTCTCACCCCAGGACTCGAAGCTCGGGACGAGGATTTTCAGGCCAATGCCGGTGTCAAGCCGGTCGGCGACGACCGCCATGCCCGCCTCCTGCTGACGGCGGTCGCCGATCCCCGCCAGGATCGCCCAGCTCTGGGGATTGAGGAAGAGCTGACCGCAGGCGCAGGATTGGCTGCCGACCGGATGGCCGTCGTCGTCGAAGCCGCGCCGCCACCAGGCCCCGTCCCAGGCGCAGGCCAGCAGCGCCTGCTCCTGGGCCTGCAGGCAGTCCCGCAGCCAGGCCAGCTCCGTCTTGCCCGCCGCCTCGGCCATCGCGATGAGCAGGCGCAGGCACAGCACGTACTGCATGCCCGCGAAGACCGTCTCCCCCTTGCCGGTGCGGTTGAAGCGTCCGATGATGTCGTTCCAGTCGCTGGCGAAGGTCAGGGGCAGGCCGTGTGCACCCAGGTTGTTGGCGGTGAAGCGGATGGACGCCATGAGGTGCTCCCAGACCGTGCCCTCGCCGTCGGTCGAGGCATGGTCGCCAGCCAGGAACGCGACCGGCGCCTCAAGCGACGCCAGGTCACCCGTCTCCGCGACGATGGCATGGGCCACCAGCGGCAGCCACAGGTGGTTGTCGCTGCGCACCGAAAGGGTGGGTGGACGCCGCTCCTCCGGGAAGGCGTAGTGCACCGTGTGGCCGTCGCGGTACTGTTGGCTCATCAGGAAGCGAAGGGTCTGGAAGGCCCATTCCGGGCGCCGATAGGCGACCGCGATCATGTCCTGGCAGGTGTCGCGGAAGCCGATGCCGCGGATGCCCGGGGCGACGGTGTTGACGGAGCGCGAGTAGCGGCCGGCATGGACGGAGTTGATGACGTTCCAAGTGTTGACCTGGCGCTCCGCGGCGGGATCCGGGATGGCGCATTGCATGACGCCGAACTGCTCCTCCCACCAAGCGGCGAGTGTGGCGGCCTGGGCATCGACGGTGGCCGGGTTGGCCAGGGCCTTGAGCATGGTGTCGCGCGCGGCCTCGGCCCCGGCGAGGTCGACGAGGGCCCGGGGTGCCACCCCAAGCACGAAGATCAGCCGCGCGGGGGTGCCGGATGCGAGGCGGATCCGGCGGTGGAGGGCGGACGCCGCCTCGCCGCAGCTGATCGTCTCGTTGCCGCAGCGGCCTTGCTCGACGGCCAGCGGATTGCGCTCGCTGCGGTAGTCGCCGATGAAGTCGTTGCGGCTGCCGCAATGGCTCTCGACCGGGCCGTCCGTCCCGAGGAAGACCAGCGGCGACTCGTCCTCGCGCGGATTGCCCGCGTGGCAGAGGTAGTTGACGCTGCCGCTGGCCGCGTCGAACCAGGTCTTGACCATCAGCTTGATGTAGTAGCCCCAGGAGTGCTCGGCGTCCCAGTTGAGCTGGGAATGCTCGACGTAGGCGAAGACGTCCAGCGCCAGCGGCGGGCCGTCGGCGCGGGACAGGGCCAGGTCCCAGACGAGCGCGTCATGGTCCGGCGGCACGAACAGCGTCAGCGTCGCCCGCACCCCCGCCTTCTCGGCCGTGAAGGTGGTCCGCCCCGCCTGATGGCACGCCTCCCAGGCGTCCAGCGGCGTCTCGCACGGACGGAAGGTCGGGGACCAGGCGCTGCCGTCCGGATGCCGGATGTAGATGTAGAAGCCGGGGGTGTCCAGGGGCAGGTGGAACTGGCGGTAGCGGGTCAGGCGCAGGATGACGGGCGACCTCCACCAGGCGAAGCCGCCGCCCGCCTGCGAGACGAAGGCATGGAAGCGGCCGTTGGAGAGGTAGTTGATCCATGGCTGCGGCGTGTCGAAGCGCCGGATGTGGATCGCCCGCTCCCCGTCGTTAAACCGGAAGTAGTTGTCGGTGTCCATACGGAAATCTCCAGGATGCTTACGGAATGTCGATCAGCAGAAGAATGTATCCTTGGCTGCGGTCTCTGCAACAT
>CAZBDL010000536.1:0-2508 GCA_964490525.1 uncultured Victivallales bacterium
AGGCGCAACGTGTCGAGGGTCGGCTGCAGGGTCGGACGCCCGGCGGCATCGACATAGGCGTCCTCGCGCATGCCAAAGCCGACGAGCAGCGCGTCGCCATCCTCGCGCACGCTGCCGACGACCGAGCGGATGACGGTGATGTTCCGGGGCGGACGGCGCTTGGCGAGCCGGTCGCGCCGCCAGCCCGCCGGGAACGCCAGCAGGGCCTCCTCGTCCAACGGCGTCGAACCCGCCAGGCGGATGCCGCGCGACGAGTTCTCGAGGATGAGCCCGCCATCGACGAAGATGCCCTCGCTGTCGAAGACGTTCAGCCCGGTGCCATTGCCCATCAGGACGGGACGAATGAGGAGGACCGGGCCATCCACCGCCTCAAGTGACAGGCCCGAGCGCAGGTTGTTGAGTCCCTGGAAGTTCTCGATGACGACATGGGCGATGTGGTCGTCGAACCAGCCGCCGCTGGCATGGTTGCGGGCCGCGACCTGGTTGCGGATGAGGACCCGGCGGAGGCCGGAGAGCTTGAAGCCGCAGGGCGCCCAGCCGGTCGCGCCGAGGGCCGCGCCGCGCCAGTTGTTGCCGTTGGTCTGGCAATCCTCGACCAGGCCATTGACGAAGCCGCCCTCCAACCCCATCGTGCCGTTGCTGTTGGCCTTGACGCGCCGGATCACGATGTCACGGTTCCCCTCGCCTTGCCCGGGCGCGAAACCGAGCCCGGTGCCATTGTTCCAACGCATCTCGCAATCTTCGACCAGGATTCGCGCCGAGCCGAGCACCTGCATCGCGCCGCTGTTGAAGGGAACGGTCGCGGCATGCTCCAGGGTCAGCCGCCGAATCCCGACATTGGCCGAGGCGGCAATGCGCAGCAGCTTCGATTGCGCCCCGAAGCGCTTGCCGGGCCGGACCGAGATCTCCACCGTGGCCTCGGCGATGCGGTCCTCCGGCCGGGCCATCAGGCAGGCCCGCTTGCTCGCCTCGTCGATGAAGTAGGTGCCTGGCCGCAGATCCCCCAGGCGGAAGACCTGTCGGTAGGGCATCCCATCGACGAAGAGCATCTCGCGGCGGAAGGCGGCGCCGTCCTTCAGCGGCATCAGCCCGGGCCAGGGATTCGGCTCGGGACCAAAGGCATGGGGCCAGTCGTGGACGAGGATGTCCTGGCGTTGCGCATCGGGCCGCCAGCCAGTGAAGATGTCCGAGCCGGAGATGATCGCCTCACCCGCTCCCGTCCCCTCGATCAGCAAGGGTGCCGGGCGTTGCCACGATACGACCTCAAGGGTCTCGCGATAGGTTCCGGGGTGGATCAGGATGCGGACGCCCTCGTTCTCCGCGCCGGTCTTGAAGGCAAGGTCGATCGCCCGCTGGATGGTCCGGAGCGGATGTCCGGCAGTGCCGTCGTTGCGGTCGTCGGCCTGCGCATCGCTGCCCGCCACGTGAAGGGCATGGCGCACCATCGCCTCGTCCAGCGACCAGGGCTCGTAGCGCTCGATCACAGGATACGGAACCGGGGGTGCCGGCGAAATCGAGGGGGGCAAGGCGGCGTCCAAGGCCGTTTCCCGCGCGTCGACGACCGCAGTCGGCTTGCCCTCCGGCGACGTCGCCACGCCGCAGCCCAGCCACGGCACGGCGCACAGCGCCAGCATCAGGGCCGACAATTGGGTCATCGTCCTCATCGGCGTCTCCTTATGCTCGTCCTCGTCCTCGTGCTCGTCCTCGTCCTCGAGTCACTGGTCGCTGGTCACGTGCTCGTGTCGCGCCTCGTTTTTTCGCCCCTTCAGGGCTCTGGGCATGGGGGGTGATGCATGTCCCCAGGGCTCACGCCCTGGGCTAAGTTGTGCCGTCCCTTCGGGACTCATTCCTCCTTCGGGAGACAGAGGTTCGCCTGCGGGAGCGGGCTCCTACGCTGCACCAAGCTTCGCTTCGTCCTCGATGTGGTTCTTCGGGAGACAGAGGTTTGCCCGTCCGCCAGCTGGCAGACGGGCTCCTGCGTTTTCAACTATTGCCAGGACCATTCCCGTCGCCATATGGCCGAGCTGGGGCTCGGCGTTCCCAGGATTCGGCGTAGACGGCGACGGCGGCGAGGTGGCCGCTGAAGCCCTCGTCGCCGTTCGGGGCCGTCTCCGGGTACCCGTTCCAGGAATGGTAGTTGCGATGGCCGATGGTGAAGTCGGAACCGTCCTGGCCGCCATCGAAGACCGGTCCCGTGAAGGGCATGGGATTGGCGTCATCATTGGCATCGAACCGGCCATCGGCGTACAGGCGCAGCCAGGCGCCGTCGAGGGATGCCACCGCCTCATGCCATTGGCCGGCAACCAGTTCGGTGGCCCCGGTGGCGTAGCTTCTGCAGGCCTCGTGCCCGGGCGTGTGCCCACCGTTGGCGGAGGCGTAGGCATGGGCCCGCAGACGCACCGGAGTGCGGATGTCACTCCCGGCATGCGGCGCCTTCGTGCCGTTGTAGAACAGGCCGTACTGCCGCTTGTGGCGACGCTCGTCCCAGACCCCCGCCAGGAATTGCCA
>CAZBDL010000537.1:0-2496 GCA_964490525.1 uncultured Victivallales bacterium
CGAGCATGAAACGTTGGGCGCCTTGTTGTCTAAATAATTATGAGACGATTAGTAAGTCCTCGCCAGCACTTCTGCCGCCGGAAAGGCCTGGATCTTGCCCTGGTCATAGGCGGCAATCCGCGACTCAATCTCGGTCGCCCATTTCGCGTCAACACGACGATCTGCATGCGGATCGAAGCTCTGGAAAAGCCGCTCAATGATCGTTGCCCGGTCAACCGGTGACAACCCCATCGCCTCTTCAAGAAGACGCTCTGCCGCCGCAGTCATGTGTGTTCTCCCTCGGAATGCCCATCGGCTGCTGCCCCGGCGGCAGCGGCCAAGGCCAGCACGGTGGCGAAGCGGAGATGGGCGAAGCGGCCGAAGCGGGGGTCATGCGTCAGCCGGGCCTGGACAACGGCGGGGGACGGCAGTCCGCACAGGAAGCGTGCCCGCTGCCGCGGCGAGGCCAGGGCCGGAGGGGGATTGCGGAGGAGGGATGCGACCAGAGCGCGGTCGTCATCGGTGAAGGCTGGTTCCGCGGCCGTCGGCATCGGCGGAACGGATTCGCCCAGGCAGCGGTCGCAATGGCCACAGTCGGTGGGCAGGGCTTCGCCGAAATATGCCAGCACAGTCCGCACCGTGCAGGAGGGGGTGGCGGCCAGGGCGACGACCTGTCCGAGCCGGGCGATGTCGCGTGCCTCCGACTGGAGAAAGCGCTGGTGGAGCATCTCCACCAGGGCGTCGGCGGCGGCGGGTCGGCAGGCAAACCGATAGCCCTGGCGCACATCGGCGACGCTGATCGTCAGGTCGCCCTTTTCCTCGAAATGGTTGAGTGCGGCGACCAGGCGCGCGCGCGGTTCCCCGATGGCTTCGGCCACGGCGGCGATGTCCAGCGAGAACCAGGTGCGGCCCTTCCGGGATTGGGCAAACATGGCGCGGGCGAACCGGCGGGTCGGGGCGTCGAGGTCGGCCAGCATCTCCGCCGAGGGGCGGTGAGGCTGGAACTTGTATTCGTTGTAGATGGGGCCGGTGGACACGATGACGCCCGCGAGCTCCAGGTAGGTCAACAGCGTGGAGACGACGAGCTTGCGGATGTCGTGCGCGGCGGAAAGGGCATGAACCGAGACGTCGAACGAATCCGGCTGGGCGAGGACGGCACGGACGAGGCCGTCGACGGCTTCCCGCGTCGGCGTGTCGCCATAGGCGAAGTTTTCGAGCGTGGCGATGTCGTCGGGGCAAACCAGCAGACTGCAGCAGGCGGCCTTGCCGTCCCGTCCGGCGCGGCCGGTCTCCTGCATGTAGTTCTCCAGGGACTTCGGCATGTTGTAGTGGTGGACATGGCGGATGTCCGCCTTGTCGATGCCCATGCCGAAAGCGATGGTGGCGACGACGACGGCATCCGGCGAAGCCATGAACCAATCCTGCACCGCGTGCCGTGCTTCGGGCTCCATGCCAGCGTGATAGGCCCGGGCGGCAATCCCGTTCGACTGGAGGAATTCGGCCACCTGCTCGGACGTCTTTTGGAGCGTCACATAGACGATGGTCGCCCCCGGCTCGCCTTCACGCAACTGCTTCACCAGCAAATCATTGCGTTCAGAGGCAAGGCACGGCCTGGCGCGCATGACGAGATTCGGGCGGTGAAATCCGGTGTTGACGTAGGCGGCCGGGGCGATCGCGAAGGTGCGGCAGATGTCCTGCGCCACGGCGGCGGTGGCGGTGGCGGTCAGCGCCAGCACCCGTTCCGCGCGCAATTCGCCGGACAGCGCGGCCAGCTTCAGGTAGTCCGGGCGGAAGTTGTGGCCCCACTCCGAGATGCAGTGCGCCTCGTCGACGACCATCATGCTGATGGAAGAACGCCGCAGGCGTTGCAGGAACCGTTCGCTGGCGAAGCGCTCCGGCGCCACGTAGAGGAGCTTGAGCTGCCCACTGTCCAGGTCGCTCCACACCTGACGGGATTCCGCGGCGGAAAGGCTGGAATCCAGGCGCGCCGCCCGGACGCCCTTGGCGACGAGGCCATCGATCTGATCCTTCATGAGCGCGATCAGCGGGGAGACCACCAGGGTCATGCCGTCCAGCCGCAGCGCGGGAAGCTGATAGCACAGCGACTTGCCGCCGCCCGTCGGAAAGACGGCCAGCGCCGAGCGCCCCGCCAGCAGGTGATCGATGATCGCGCGCTGCCCGTCGCGAAACGTGTCGAAGCCGAAGACGTCCTTCAGCAGGCCTTCAACCCCCATGGCCGGATTCGTCGGCGTACCGGTTTTCATCTGTCCTTCCCTCCCTGTCCGTGCCTGGCGCAAGATTATGCTTACAAATATTAGCCTTAAGTACACCCGGAAGAAGGAATTGCAAGCGCCTTGAGCGTTCTTGCCTGGGGCAATGGCTTCATGAGGCGATTCGTCATCCATCAACTGGCGGACGGGCGAACCTTCTGTCTCCCGAAGAGCCAATCCGAGGACGAGGACGAGGACGAGGATGAGGAAGAGAGCGGAGATGGGTGGATTTTAGTCCCGAAGGGAC
>CAZBDL010000538.1:0-2485 GCA_964490525.1 uncultured Victivallales bacterium
GGCCCACGCGTCGGTGGCGATGCCGATGTCCCCGGTGGCGGGGGCGGCGGTGCCGGCGACCGCGCCGGTCTCGGGATAGCCCTCGAAGCCCGTGGCCACGAGGATGTCCCCGTCCGGCGGGGCGACGTCCTCCGCGAAGTTCGCACGGATCTCCGCCGCCGCGGAGGCGGTGAAGGTCGTGCTGGCGACGTTCGCGTCGCCAAAGGTGCCGGTGCCGCTGACGAGGCTCCAGTCCACGAAGTGGTAGCCGCTGTCCGCGGTGGCCGTGATGTCGACGGCGACGGACTTGACCTGAACGGTCGTGCCGCTGGGCGTGGCCGTGCCGTTGCCGTTGTCCGAGACGGTCAGGGTGTAGTTGTCGTCGGTGATGGTGACGATGGCCTGGGTGATGACGCCGAGGGTCGCGCCGCCGGTCGGATCCGAGATGGCGACGGTGAAGGTCTCGTCGGTTTCCACGGTGGCGGCATCGTTGACGATGGGGACGGCAATGATCTTGGCGGCGCCGTCACCGTCAAGCCAGCTCAGCGTGCCAGTGGTGGCGGTGTAGTCCGCCCCGGCGGTCGCGGTGCCGTCGGCGGTGGCGTAGGAGATGCCGACCGCGCCGGAGATGCCGCCCGTGCGGGTCACATGCACGGAGACCGTCCCGCCGCCTTCGGCGACCTGATGCGTCGCCGACTGAATCTGCAGGCTGCCGGGACCGATCGGCACGTAGTTGGCGACCAGGGTCATGTCGCCGGTGACGTTGGTGACCGTGATCTCCGCGCCGGTCGCATATTCAACACCGTCCTTCGTCCAGTTGAGGAACTGGTGGCCGGCCGGGGCGTTGGCGGTGACGGGCGAGCAGTCAGATCCGAAGGACACCGTCTGGCTGGTCTGCCCGGTCAGTGACGCCCCGGGCGTGCCATCGGTCACGAAGGTCACGGTGCAGACATTGAGGGCGAAGTTCGCGGTGACGGAGATGTCCGCGGTGACATTGGTGTCGGTGCGGGGATTGGCGGTGGAGGTGTCGCTCCAGTCGACGAAGTGGTAGCCGGAATCCGGGACGGCGGTGACTTCCGTGCCGCTGCCGCCATGGTTGACGATCTGGGCGGCGTTCCCGCTGAGCGAGCCGCCCGGGCCGGCCGCATAGGTGAGCCGGTAGGCGATTTCGCTGACGACCACGCTGAAGGTGCGCTGGCTGACATTCGTGCCGTCGTCGACCGAGAGGGTGACGGTCGTGGCGCCGGTCTGGTTGAGGGCGGGGGTGATGGTCAGGGAACGCTCCCCGGCAGAACCGCCGAGGACCAGGTTGCCGTTGGGGATGAGGGTGGGGTTGCCGCTGGCGGCGGTCACGAGGAGGCTGTCGGCGGCGGTGCGGTCGTCGCCGACGGCAAAGGGGATGGCGTCGGAGCTGTTGTTCCCGGGGATGACCTGGTCGGGGATGGGGCTGATCGTGGGCGGATAGTCGTCGTTGGTCGAGGCGGTGGCCCAGGCGCTGGCGCCGACGGTGTTCTCGGCGCGGACGCGATAGTAGAGCAGGCCTTCGGCATCGAGGTCGCTCCACGCGGCGGTGTCGGGCTCGCCGGAGGTGAAGACGGCCGTCCAGGGACCGCTGTCGGACATGGCGCGCTCAATGGTGTATGAGTCTTCATCGACGGCCTCGTCGGTCCAGGTCAGGTCCACGCGCATGGCGTTGGCGCGGATGGCGCGGAGATCCGACGGCGCGAGCGGAACGCCTGGCTGGCCGGTGAGCGTCAGGGTGATGGGTCCGCGGGACTGCTTGTCCCATCCCGAGCCAGTGACGAGAACGTAATAGGTCTCGCCTTGCGTGGCGTTGAAGGTGGCGAAGCTGCTCGCCAGTTGCCGACGCTCGTCGTAGGTGAAGCCGTTTTCGAAGAGGGCGTCGGCAGGAACGGCGACGATCTGGGTGAGGTCCGTGACCAGGGTGCCGGTGTAGACGCCGAGCTCCGTCCGCAGGTAGCTGCCGAGGGTGCTGACGGTGGTGACGCCGGAGGCGGGGGCCGTCCATTTCCACCAGACGGAGGACTGGGTCGCCCCGTCCTTGAACCACAGGGGATCGACCCTGGGCTCGCCGGTCTCCTCGGTGGCGGAGACATTGTCGCCGGCGACGACGCGGCGGGAGCCGGTGATGAGCGTCGCCTGCGCGAAGGTGTCGTTAAGGGACGGGGTCGAGAACATGAATCCGGTGCGATGCCCGAAGTAGTCGCCGCTGCCCGGGCCGAGGTCGACGGCGAAGTAATAGGTCGTGCCGGCGGTCGCGGCGAACGACTTGCGGGCGGGATAGTAGCCGGAGGCGGAGGCCTCGCCCCGCTTGGTCAGGGTGGCGAAGGTGGGATTGTATTCGGGCCCGGAATAGATGGCGATGCCGGGGGCGTTGGTACGCTGGGAGTCGAAGTAGTCGGTCGCGGTGGAGACCCAGAACGTGCCGGCGGCGGGCGCGGTCCACTTCCACCAGGCGGAGCGGGTGTTGCGGGAGCCGTGGGTG
>CAZBDL010000539.1:0-2467 GCA_964490525.1 uncultured Victivallales bacterium
ATTTACCATTGATTTATCTGTTTTGCTCGCCTTTTTTATGAATAATTCAGGCTAGCCCGAGCCGGCATGTCCGCTGCCCGTGCGTATCCCGTGATCAACGTTCCTCGAACCGCCAGCGTGGATCGGTGACGGGCGGGCCGGGTCGGTCGGCGAAGAAGGGGATTTCCGTGCCGTCGGGCAGGGCCAGGAGGATCTGGAAGGCGAGGTCGCCGCGCCACTCCCGGAAGGGCATCGATTCCTTGAAGATCCGCCCGTAGTGCTGGTTCCATCCGCAGACGAGCTGCGCGGGCAGGCGCAGTTCCAGCCAGGCGCGTTCGCCGTCGGGGGCCATCGACCAGGCGGCCTGCCATTCGCGGGTCTCGTCCTCGCCCGGGGGAGCGAGCGTGAACGCCAGGCCGCGCGGCGGGGGCGTGATCTCGACCAGGCCGGCGGCGGCACCCGTCATGAAGCGGCCTCGGACACGGCCGTCGAATCCGGCCGCCCCGATCTGCCGGATCAGCTCCGGGTCGCGAAGTTCGCAGAGCACGTGGAGCTGGTCGTTGATGGCCAGGGCGGCAATCGCGTTGCGCCCGACCGGCTGCAGAGCGGCCGGATCCCATTCGTCGGGGAAGCCGTCGACGGCAGCGGCCGCCAGGAAGCGGGCCTGCTCGTCGCGGTTGTTCAGGACGGTGGCGGGCAGGATCGTCTTCACCGGCCCCAGGTGGGCCAGCAGTTCGTCGCGGGTGAAGACGAGAAGGCGGTTGTCCATGATCAGCGCCGCATGGCTGGCACTGGTCGCGGCGGCACGGTAAGGCCCCGGTCCTGGAAAGCTGGAGACCTCGGTGGTCTGGCGCCTGGGATCCTGCAGGACGGCGGCCAGATCCCCCCGGTAGTCGCCATGATTCTGGGGATGAAAGAGATGCAGGGCCAGCCCATCCGGGAAGATCAGGCTGGCATGGGGGTCGGCGTCGCGCCAGTGCAGGCGCTGGTCAAGATCGACGTCGACGCTATGGCGCAGCGTGCCCGGCGGGCGCTCGGCGACGGTGACCTGGACGCGGTTGCGCTGGGGTACGCGCTGGGCCCCGGCGAGGAAGTTGCCAGCGATGGCCGGCGGGACGCGCGTGTCGAGGCGGTCGGCCAGGTCCTTGCCCAAGGTGCCGTCGATGATTAGCCAGCGGTCCTCGATGACGCGGGCGCAGAAGCAGTTGCCGATGACGAGTTGGTTGCCAGGATGTCCGACGCCCCACCAGACGGCACCCGGAAAGGCGCGGCCGATCTCCTGCAGGCCCCCGTCGGGATTGAACCCCAGGATCCGGTTGGCGTTGAAGAGGATGACGCTGCCGTCGGGCAGAATCCGCGGGGAACAGTCCCAGCGGTTCATCTGCAGGTCGAAGGCGGGGGCATCCTTGGGGATGGGGTATTCGCCGGTGGCCGGATCGAGATCCAGCTGGAGGGACTGGCGTTGGTTGAGGACGACAATCCGGCGGCCCTGGTCGAGGATGCGGACGACCGTGTCGTGCTGGACTGCGCCAACGGTCTCCACCTGGCCGTCGCGCGTCAGCCGCCGGATGGTGCTGCGCCCGTCTCCCACGGGCACCTCGCTGAACAACAGCTGCCCGTCGCTGATGGCCGGGGCGGCGATGGCGAGGCGCAGGGCATCGGCCCCGGGATATTCGGCCAGGGGACATCCGGACGCCTGGTCGAGCACGAGGATGCGGTCGGGATGGATCAGGTGCAGCCGCCCTTCCGCCGGCAGCAGAATGGGGCCAGCCTGGTGAAGGGGGGCGGCCCAGCGCGTCCGAAAGTCGGGGCCGAGGCACTGCAGGTAGCTGTCGGACAGCAAATAGGTCGTCTCCCCGACGTGGCGGAAGACGGGATTTTCCAGGAGATCCCCCGGCATGTCGGGATCGATGAATGGCTCCGGCATCGGGTCCGGCGCATTGGCGCGCCAGCGGCCGACCACCGGCAGCAGGGTGTCGGCACAGTACCCGAGGGAGAGGTCGCTCGTGCCGGGCAGGGGACGGTAGGACTCGGGGAACCGCGCCTCGCGGAGCACCGCCCCGTCGCCGGAGACGATGCGCACCTCGCCCTTCCGGAAAAGGATGGCCATCCCCGGCGTCGCCGCGTGGATGCTCCATCCTTGGTTGTCGGTCATCGCCAGGTCGCGGACGGCAAGGTCCGCCAGGGAGACGAGTCGCAACCGCCCGCCGGGGGCAAGCAGCAGGGCCTCGTTGCCGGTCCAGGGATGGATTTCGCACCAGTCGAGGCTGGTTTCAGCCGCCGCCAGGTGCCCGGTGGAGCGGTCGATGAGCATCACGGCGGCGCCGTCCACCGGCGCGAAGAGGACATGTCGGTCACCGACCACCGGCGGGCATGGGCGACGTTGCCCAAGCAGCGCCGAAAGGGCCTGGCTGACGCCGAAGGGGATGCGGCTGTACTTGCGGGCCCAGAGCGGGGTGGCGCTGGCCAGGTCGAGGGCGAAGACGGC
>CAZBDL010000540.1:0-2454 GCA_964490525.1 uncultured Victivallales bacterium
GGCCACCTTTTCCCGCATCCCGCGGCCTCATGCCGGTTTCCAGGAAGAGTCCTACTTGATCGTTCCCTATCCGGGCTGGTCCATCTCTCCGGAAGGCAACCGATTGTTACCGCGGTATTCACGTCTTGGTTTCAAGTGGTGTCGGGCCTCCATGTACTGGCCGGCAATGGAACCTGAAAAGGGGAAATGGAACTGGGAGTACTGCGAAGCCTTCTTCCAGTTCTGCCGAAGCCACGGAATCAACGTTGTCGGATTAGCCGTGCACGCACCTGGATTCGCCCTAGCCAACGGCCAGGCAGCCATGCCGCGGCCAGGCAAGATAGACTGCACACCGATTCCTGATGCGCTGACCGACTGGCGCAATTTCTTTTACGAGACGACCACGCGCTACAAGGATGTCCTGCGGGCCTGGGAGGTCTGGAACGAACCATGGGAAGGGGATGGCATCACGGAATATGCCGCCACCGGGGCGCACTACCGTGAGATGCACAAGGCCGCCTACGAAGGGGTCAAGAAAGCCGATCCCACATGCCTGGTCGGATCTAATCAGTCAGAAGCCAATTGCATCGACAACATGCTCTCGGTGCCGGGAATGGAAGAGTACTTCGACCTTGGCTGGATTCACATGTATGGCGCCTGGTCAAGCTATGGGCCTGAACTGTTCCGCAAGCTCGGCAAGGATTGTTGGGACAGCGAAAGCTGGAACCTGCTCTACATTGACGAGCCACAACTCATCCAATTCCTGCATTTCATGCGCGGCCGTGGTCTAAAGAAGGTGTCCCCGGCGCCGTTTGAGCATCTTTTCGCGAACGATGGGGGGGCGCTCAATCCTCGTCCGGTCGCCAGTTCTCTTGCCGCCATGAACTGGTTTCTCGATGGCACACGTTTCGTGGAGCGTATCAATCCGCATTGTGCACCCTGGATATGGATTTCGGAAGGCCGTGGTCAGTCGGTCGCCGTGGTTTGCGGTCGGATCGGCATGCGCGGTTGGGCCTGGGATCAGCAGACCCGGGACGGCGAGATGGTTCTGGCTGATTCTCTACAGCAGTTCGCCGTCTTTGACCGCTATGCCCAGCCGCTGCCGCGCACAGACAAGGGGTACGTGATTCCTTTGTCAACCGAAACGTTTTACGTGACGGCCGATGCTGCGGTTGGTGATGCCCTCAAGGTCGCTCTCCGCGACGCTGAAATCTGCAACATTGTCCCGGTGCAGTTGGCGGTGTGCGACTTCACGGCCCCGCTTGTCAGCAATCCGCCGCTGCGAATTCGAGTACGCAATGCCCTGAACCGGCCCGTTTCCGGAACGGTTGCCGTCACGGCTCCTGAGATGCTGCAGATGGCGTCAGCATCGCAATCTTTCCGTGCGTTGCCTCCCGGACAGGAGAAGATTCTATCCTTTGCCATGACGAGCGGCACTCCAGTGCCGGCCAACCGGTATCCACTGCGGATCACCTTCACCAGTGACATCGGTCAGGCTGAATTGGAGGAGGATGTCTCCGTCGCCTGCTTTGTTCGCGGCACCCCCGTTCCGGACGGCTGTCTGGATGAGTGGGAAGGCCTTGGCGCCCAGCCGGTCTTCTTGGCGCCCAAAGCGTTTCAGCGCAGCACCGCCGAACAAGGATGGTTTCCGATGCGGGCGTGGAAGGAGCAGGACGAAAAGGCCTTCTTCGGTCGGTTCGCGGGGATGTGGGACGAGACGCACCTGCATTTGATGGCCGAGGTGAACGAGCCGATGCACAAGCCGCACCCCGGGCCCCTGACGGGCAAGTGGTTCGAGGTGGCGCCGGCGCCGATCAGCCACACCTACAGCATGGTTCCGGACTATGTCTTCCAGAGCAGCCAAGTGCAGGTGGCGTTCGATTGCCGCCCCAATGATGACACCTTGCTTGCCCCCGATGACCCCGGCTACCGCGATGGGTCGTTTCGCAATACCGACTACGAGTACGGGCTGATCCCGACGACCGCCGACGGCAATCTCGTCTGGCGCTACTTGGCGCCGGGCTTGCGCTGGCACCACTACTATCCCTTCAGCCCGCGGATGGAATTCGATCAAGGGCCGGTGCAGGAATCCCGGATCTCCATCCGCCGCGATGAAGCCCGCCAAGTCACCGTCTACGAGGCTTCGATTCCGCTGGCGGAGTTGGGCGACCTGAAGCCCGTGGAGGGTGCAACCGTTCGGTTCTCTGTTCGGCTTAAGGCTGGCAACGGGCAGTTCCTGGAGTGGGCCGACGAACGTTCGGTCAGCAAGCGGAACTCACTGTCGTTTCACCCCGATTGGTCCGGCGGATGGTCGGTGGAAACCGAATGGGGCTTTGCCGGGGCTGTCTTGAATCGGCCGTAATACGGGATTTGGTGGAGCAGGGTCAATTTACGGGATGCCCTTTCATGTCCCCTAAAGGAGTCGCATGAACACCAGAGAACGTTTTCATGCGGTGATGAACTTCAAGCCGTTTG
>CAZBDL010000541.1:0-2451 GCA_964490525.1 uncultured Victivallales bacterium
AGCCCGGCAAGCGCGAGATCCAGGCCCGCCTGCGTCCGGAGGCCGCCCATCTCGGCCTGAGCACCGCCGACCTGGCACGCCACCTCAACCGCGGCTTCTACGGCGACGAAACCCTGCGCATCCAGCGGGGCCGGGACGAGGTCAAGGTGCGCATCCGCTATCCCGACGCCGGCGGGCGCGACTCGACCGGCGGCTTCGAGCGCATCCGGCTGCGCACGCCGGGCGGCGAGGAGATCCCCCTGCTCGGGGCCGCCGACCTGGTCCTGGCCGAAAGCCCCCATATCATCCGCCGCCAGCAGCGGCTGCGCACCCTGACCGTCTCCGCGGAGGTCGACAACAAGGTCGGCAACGCCACGGAGATCCTGCGCCAGCTCGAAGGCGAGTTCCTGCCCGCCCTGGTCGCGCGGCACGACGGCCTGCGCTGGTCCACCGAGGGGCAGGCCAGCGAGAAGCGCGAGTCCGTCGAAACCCTCCGTATCGGCTTCGCTCTGGCCCTGCTCGGCATCTTCCTGATCATCGCCACCATCTTCCGCTCCTACCTGCAGCCCGTGGTCATCATGGTCGTCATCCCCTTCGGGCTGGTCGGGGCCGTCGGCGGACACATCTTCCTGGGCCTCGTCCGCCTCGAGGGGCCGATGCCGGTGACCATGATGAGCTTCTTCGGCATGGTCGCCCTGGCGGGCATCGTGGTCAACGACGCCATCGTCCTGATCGAGGCCGTCAACGGCCGCCTGGCCGCAGGGGCCTCCCTGGGCGAGGCGTTGCGCGAGGGGGGGAAGCGCCGCTTCCGGGCGATCTTCCTGACGACGCTGACGACGTTCACCGGGCTGACGCCGATCATGCTTGAGCGCAGCATGCAGGCGCAGGTGCTCATTCCGATGGCGGTGGCGATCGCCTTCGGCGTCGCCTTCGCCTCGCTCCTCACCCTGCTGCTCCTGCCCTGCCTCTTCCTGGTCCTCAACGACCTGCGCTGCCTGTGGCGGCGCCTCTGGCACGGTCAATGGCCCGCTTCCCGCGAGGCCGTCGAGCCCCGCGCCGCGGGATCGCGCGCATGACCTGGTCGGCGCTTTCGCCGCCCGGCGGCGGCGCCTCGTCGGCCAGCCCATCCTCCGCCTTGCAATACCCTGCTTGGGGAGTATGTTTATCGGCTTTCCACGCCCTACTGTAGACGCCAACCGGACTCCGGAACTCCGACGAGGTGAACGATGACGAAGACGGCGGCCGAGAACGTGCGGAACGTGTGCCTTGCTGGCCACAGCGGCAGCGGCAAGACCTCCCTGTGCGACCTGATGCTGTTCAAGGGCAAGGCGGTCGAGCGGCTCGGCAGCGTCGACCAGAAGAACAGCGTCTCGGACTACACCTCGGACGAACAGGAGAAGATGTCCAGCATCTATGCCACCGCCCTGCACTGCACCTGGGGCGAGCAGGCGCTGTTCTTCACCGACACCCCGGGCTACGGAGAGTTCATCGGCGAAATGACCGGGGCCCTGCATGCCGCCGACCTGTGCCTGCTGGTGCTTGACGGGGCCCATGGCGTCGAGGTCGGGGCTAGCCGCGCCTGGAAGCTGGCTCGCGACCGCCAGCAGCCGCGCATGATCTTCGTCAACCGCCTCGACCGCGAGCGCGCCGACTTTGCCCAGGTCCTCGGCCAGGTCCAGGACGCCTACGGCAAGACCGTCTGCATCCCGCTGACCTTGCCGGTCGGCAAGGAGGGCGGACTGAGCGCTGTGGCCAGCGTGCTGCGCCCGCAGGATGTTCCCGCCGATCTGGCCGAGCAGGCCAAGGGCTACCGGGAAATGCTCATGGACACCATCGCCGAGTCGAGCGAGGAGCTGATGATGCGCTACCTCGAGGGCGAGGAGCTGTCCGAGGCCGAAATCTCCGTCGGCCTGCGCCAGGCCGTCGCCAATGGCAAGCTGGTGCCGGTCTTCGCCGGCAGCGTCGCCAAGGACATCGGCGTCGCCGAGCTGATGAACGGCATCGCGGCACTGGGCCCGGATCCGCTGGCCGCGAAGTTCGCGGACAAGGACGGCAACCCCGTCGCACCCAAGGCGGACGGCCCCGGCCTCGGCCTGGTGTTCAAGTCGGTCGTCGACCCCTTCATCGGCCAGCTGACCTTCCTGCGCGTCGTCTCCGGCAGCTTCCGGGCGGACGGCGACGCGGTCAATCTCTCCAACGGCAACAAGGAGCGCCTCGCCGGGCTGTTCCTGGTCAACGGCAAGCAGCAGACGCCGGTGGACGAGGCTGGCCCGGGCATGGTCGTGGGCATCCCGAAGCTCAAGAGCACGGCCCTGAACCACACCCTGGCGACCGCGGCGGGCGGCGTGCCGCTGGCCCCGATCAAGTTCCCCGAGCCGGTCATGTCCTTCGCCGTCGCCGCCGTGAAGAGCGGCGAGGAGGAGAAGATCGCCACCGGCCTGATCCGCCAGACCGAGAGCGACCCGACCCTGC
>CAZBDL010000542.1:0-2443 GCA_964490525.1 uncultured Victivallales bacterium
TCCTGGACGAGCACGAGGTCGACGGCGTCGTCCTCGACGACCATGGCAACCCGGTGGCCTACCGGGTGATGAAGGATCATCCCGGCGGGCCGAACCGGATCGCGTTCGACGACTTCACGACCGTTCCGGCGGCAGCGATGGTGCATGTTTTCCGGCAGGATCGTCCGGGCCAGCACCGGGGCATCCCGGAGATCACGCCAGCGCTGCCGCTCTTTGCTCAACTGCGGCGGTTCACGCTGGCGGTGCTCTCGGCGGCGGAGGCGGCGGCCGACTTCGCGGGCATCCTCTACACGGACGCCCCGGCGAACGGCGAGGCGGACGCGGTCGAGCCAATGGATTTGATCGAGCTCGAGCGGAACATGCTCATGACCATGCCGGGCGGCTGGAAGATGAGCCAGGTCGAACCCAAGCAACCGGCGACGACCTATGCCGAGTTCAAGAAGGAAATCCTCAACGAGATCGCCCGTTGCCTGAACATGCCGTTCAACATCGCGGCGGGGAACTCGTCCGGCTACAACTATGCGTCGGGCCGCCTCGACCACCAGACTTATTTCAAGTCCATCCGCGTCGACCAGGCGTTCATGGCGGCGCGCATCCTGGATCGTCTGTTGGCGGCCTGGTTGCGCGAGTACGCGGTCCTGACCCGGAACCTCGACCTGCTCCGGGCGATGCCCCCGCACCAGTGGTTCTGGGACGGGTTCGAGCATGTCGATCCCGCCAAGGAAGCCAGCGCGCAGGAGACGCGGCTGCGCAACCACACCACCACGCTGGCGCACGAGTACGCCCGGCAGGGCAAGGACTGGGAGATGGAGCTGCGCCAGCGGGCGAAGGAGATGGGGCTGATGATGGAACTGGGGCTTCCTGCGGGCGGCGACAAGCAGCAGGTCGGTTCGCCCCGGGAGCAGAATCCAACCGAGGAGACGACGGAAGATGAATAGACTGCGCAACGTGCCCGGCGGGTTCTTCATCCGGGCGGAGCCCGGCGGGGTGAAGGTCGAGGCCGCGACGGCGGCCGACGGCAAGACGCTCCGGCGCTTCGGCATGACCGCCTACACGGGCGGGGCGATGACGCTGGCGGGCTGGCCGCACCCGGTGGTCGTGGACTTGGCAGGATTGGCGGTTGGCAAGCGTTCGCGCCCGATCCTGATGGATCACGACACGGGCCGGATCGTCGGGCACACCGACGCAGTCGGCGTCGAGGGCGGCGCGCTCACCGTGGCCGGGGTGGTCTCCGGCGTGGGCAGCGCGGCGCAGGAGGTGGTCGGCGCATCCGACAACGGCTTCCCCTGGCAGGCGAGCATCGGGGCGGCTGTGAGGAAGGTCGTCTTCGTGCCGGAGGGCAAGCTGGCGGCCGCCAACGGCAAGGAGTTCGCCGGGCCGGTCTACATGATCCGCCAGGCGAAGCTGGGGGAAGTGAGTTTCGTGGCGCTCGGCGCGGACGACGCGACGATGGCGAAAGTCGAGGCCGGGCACGTCCCGGCCATTGCAGGCAACAGCAACATGGAGGTCATGACGATGGAGTTCGAGCAGTGGATCAAGGCGAAGGGCTTCGAGCTCGCGGGCCTGTCCGAGGAACAGGCCGCGAACCTGAAGGCGATGTACGAGGCCGAAGGCGACGGCAAGCCGGGCGGCGACGTGCCCGCGCGCGGCACGCAGACGGGGCCGGGCAAGCCGCCGGTCGAGGCGAAGCCCTCCGCCGCCGAGGCGGTGATCCAGGCACGCGAGGAGGCGCAAACGGCGGTCCGCACCGAGCGCGAACGGGTGTCCGCCGTCCAGGAGATCTGCGGCGGCGAGTTCCCGCGCATCGAGCGGGACGCGATCCGGCTGGGCTGGAGCGTGGAGGAGGCCTCGCAGAAGGTCCTCAAGGCGATGCGGGAAAACCGGCCGCAGGCGGACGTGCATGTCGTCCGCCGGGCCGACAAGGGCGCGGACTTCGACCGGCGCACGCTGGAGGCGGCGCTCTGCCTGCGGGCGGGGATCGCCGACCAGTCGCTCGTGAAGGACTACGGCGAGCAGGTCGTCGAGAGCGCGCATGCCAACCGGGAGATCAGCCTCCAGGTGCTGCTGGCCGAGTGCGCCGAGATGGAGGGCAAGACCGTCCCCCGGACGTTCTGCAACGACACCATCCGGGCGGGGTTCTCGACGGTGTCGCTGCCGGGGATCCTGAACAACGTGGCCAACAAGAAGCTGCTCAAGGCGTTCGACGCCCAGCCCATCGTGGCGACGCGGCTCTGCTCCGAGGGCGAGCTGAACGACTTCAAGGAGTCGGAGCGCTACCGCCTGACCGACGTGGGCGACCTCGAGCCGGTGGCCCCGGACGGGGAGCTTAAGCACGGCGGGCTCAAGGAGGAGAAGGCGACCAACCAGCTCGGGACCTTCGGCAAGATCTTCGCGCTGACCCGCGAGATGATCTACAACGACGACCTCAACGCGTTCATGAAGG
>CAZBDL010000543.1:0-1510 GCA_964490525.1 uncultured Victivallales bacterium
ACCCCGGAGGGGTTACAGACATTAGCCCGGGGTTGAGCGCAGCGAAACCCCGGGATAAGCGAAACCCCGGGAATGCAGCCCCCACCCGACCACCACCCTGAAGGGGTGGCAGAAGAGCCTCGTCCGACATCGTCTGGCATGAGTCCTGCAGGACCTGCGCGCCGTTGATCCGGCTGCGGGCGGCGCACGCCGGGGCCGTTGCGCCGTCAGGATGCCTTCGGCGGCGCGGCGGGCATGAGGCGTGACGGCAGCCAGCCGCGGTTGACGCAGGCGCGGAAGTCCCACGCCGGCATGAGGTCGTGGTCGAGCTTGTAGCTCCAGAAATACCATCCCGCGCAGCGCTCCATGACCAGCAGTTGCAGGGCCCCGAGGGCGCGCATCGCCACGTCCCGTTCGTAGGCGTTGCCCAGGGAGGCGACGGCATGGCCCGCCATGCCCAGCGACCATTCTCCGACGATCGTCGGCAGTTGCCCCCTCACGGCGTCGAGATACGCGGCGGTCGGCAGCGTGTTGTTCTGCAGCACCTCCAGGGCCGAGCGCTGCTTGTCGGCATCCGTGAAGCAGTTGTAGAAATGCGTGTCGAGGACGACGTTCCGGTATTCCGGCTCCGGCATGAAACCCGCCCAGGCGTGGGGCTGGAACCCGTCGTGGAAGACCACCGCGACCTCGCTCCGGGGCACCTGCTGGCGGATCGCCCGGTATCCGCGGACATAGTAGTCGCGCACGGTCGCCATGGCGATCCCGGGGTCGGGCTCGTTGAGCAGTTCGATGCCGATCAGGCTGGGGCAGTCCCGGTAGCGCTCGGCCAGCCGCTCGATGAACTCCACCGTCCGGGTGATGTTCTCGGGATGACAATGCCATTCCATCACCCCCTGGTTGCCGCCGTGGTCCTTGCCGTTCTGGCAGCCGGGGGCGCAATGCAGGTCGAGCAGCACGCCCAGGCCATAGTCACCGGCCGTCCTCATGGCCCAGTCGAGGATGTCGATCGCCCCGAAATACGGCTTCACGTCGCCGAAGATCCAATACGGCAAGGGAATGCGCACGGCGTTGATGCCGACATCCCGGAGCCAGCGGAAGTCCTCCGCCCGCATGAACTCCTCCTGGTGCTGGCGCAGCATGGCCTCGGCCCGCGCCCCCGCTTGGGCGATGAACTTGGTGTCGTCGCCGACCCCCTTGCCGAGGCCCCGGAACAGCGAGCGGTTCATCCAGCCTTCCAGCACCAGCCAGCCGCCCAGGTTGACGCCCCGGGCCTTGACGAATGCCGTGTCCATGGCCCTCCTTATTTCGAGCCGAAGTAGAAGCTGATGGCGCAGGCCAGGCCGAGCAGGGGCCAGTGGCCGACGTCGAGGGACTCTCCCGCCAGCAACAGCATGGCCAGGGCGGAGCTGGCGAACAGGACCAGCGCCCCCTTGGCGTGGTTCAGGGCGATGGCCCCGGGGCTGCCTTCGTGGCGGGCCATGATCCGGCCGACGCCACGGTCGGCGCCGCTGATGGCGGCGTAGTAGCCACT
>CAZBDL010000543.1:1533-2439 GCA_964490525.1 uncultured Victivallales bacterium
GAACTCGAGGAACTCCGGCTCGAGCAGGCGCCTCTGGCCGGCCAGCCAGAGGGCGGCCAGCAGGAAGCCGCCGATCAGCAGGAAGCGGATGCTCCCGCCCGGCAGGTGCAGGGGCTCGGCAGCGGCCCGCGGGGCGTCGGTCTTGCCCGCCTCGGCCAGAACGGGGAGGGGGGTGCCCGCTCCGCCCTTGCGGAAGCCAAAATAGTAGCCGACCATCGCCAGCAGCAGCCCCAGCAGGAAGCTCGGCACCGGCATGCCCCGGTAGACCAGCAGCCAGCACGATCCTGCCGTCTCCAGCGTCGTCAGGGCCCTGATGCTTCCCTTCGGCAGGAACAGCGGCTCGGGAATCTGACGGACCGTGTCGATGCGCCCGTCCCGGGTCGTCAGCACCCGGAACCGGCGACGGCAGGTGAAGCATTCGGCGTTCGCCACGTCCTCCGGGAAGATCCGGTTGCCCGCGTGGCAGTACGGGCACAGGCAACTGATCTTCTCCACGCCGTCGTGCTTGCCGGCAATACGGGACGGGATGCCACGGGTCTCCTGGGTCATGACCGTCTCCTTCCTGGCTCGTTCAGCGGCTGAGGTCGGCGAGGATCTCGGCCTGCTCCGGCTCGACCTTGGCGGGGAAGATGCGCCCCGGAACCCCGCCCAGGAGCGTCCCGAGCAGGCGCACGTTCAGGCGCGCGATGTAGGTATGCCCGTCGCCCTTCTCGTAGACCGCGAAGGTGCAGGGAATGAAGGTGGCGACCTTCCGCGAGGCGTCTTCCGCCAGCAGCGCCGCGGCATGCTCGCGGTGGCACAGCTTCACCTGCTCGAGGCGCGAGCCGTCGGGGATCTTGGGCACGGCGCAGCCACTGCCGACGCTGGCGATCCAGCCGGGCTGGCGGTTGATCCGGGCCGCCAGCG
>CAZBDL010000544.1:0-2431 GCA_964490525.1 uncultured Victivallales bacterium
CAACGCCATCCGCCGCAGCCTGAGGCCGGAGATGTTCCGGGAAGAGTACGCCAACGTCTTCGACGGCAACGAGACCTTCAACCAGATCCCGGTCAAAGGCGGTGAGCTCTTCCAGTGGGATCCGGAGAGCACCTACATCAAGGAGCCGCCCTTCTTCATGAACCTGACGCCGGAGGTGCCGCCCGTCCGGCCCATCACCGGCGCCCGGGTGCTGGCCGTCATGCCCGACAGCACCACCACCGACCACATCAGCCCGGCCGGCTCTATCGCACCGGGCAGCCCGGCCGCCCAGTACCTGGAAGCCCACGGCGTCCCCCGCTCCGAGTGGAACAGCTACGGCAGCCGCCGGGGCAACACGGTCCTCACCAACCGGCACAGCGAGCGGCCCTTCCCGGACTTCGTCACCATCGCCAAGGGCTACCAGATCCCGGGCCGCGAGGTCTACCGCAAGCAGGACCTGCCGGGCGCGATCCGCGAGATGCTCGACACCCCGGGCCCGTTCCTGCTCGACGTCCATGTCGAATACCAGGAGCACGTCCTGCCGATGATCCCGGCGGGGAAGACCTACCGGGACATCATGACCGAGTAGGGCGCGCCGGCTCGGCGGCCCCCCGAGGGCAGACCATGAGCATCCCGACGCCAAACTCGCCGACGGGATTTCTGGCGGCGGATCTCGCCGGGCTGGAGGCGGCGGGACTGCGTCGTCGCCTGCGCGCAGTCACGCCCCTCTCCGCCCGGGAGTGCCGGATCGACGGTGCGGTGTGTCTGAACTTCTCGTCGAACAACTACCTGGGGCTGGCGGACGACGCCCGGCTGAAGGCGGCGGCGGCGGCCTGGACGGAGCGTCTCGGGACGGGGGCGGGCGCCTCGCGGCTGGTGACCGGGACGTTGCCGGAGGTGCTGGCGCTGGAGGAGCGGATCGCGGCCTGGAAGGGCACGGAGGCGGCCTTGCTGGTGGGCTCGGGCTACCTTGCCAACCTGGGCGCCATCGCGGCGCTGGCGGACCGCCGCGGCGATGCGGTCGTCGCCGACCACCTCAACCATGCCAGCCTGAATGCGGGCTGCCGCCTGGCCGGGGCGCGTTTTCGCCGCTACCGCCATGGCGATCTTGACCATGCCGGCACACAGCTGGCGGCCTCCGCCGACGCCCGTCGACGCCTCCTGGTCAGCGACACGGTCTTCAGCATGGACGGCGACCTGGCCGACGTGGCGGGCCTGGCGGCCCTGGCCCGCCGCCATGGCGCGCTGCTGTACCTTGACGAGGCGCACGCCACCGGCCTCTTCGGCGACCGCGGCGAAGGCCTTTCGGGCGACCATGCCGACCTGACCATGGGCACCTTCAGCAAGGCCATGGGCAGCTACGGCGCCTACCTCGCGGGCTCCCGGGAGATGATCGACCACCTGGTCAACCGCTGCGCCCCGTTCATCTTCTCGACCGCCCTGCCGCCCGGGGTCTGCGGGGCCATCGCGGCCGCCCTCGGACTGGTGCAGACCGAGGAATTCCGCGAACGCCGCAAACGCCTGCTTGCCGATGCCCGGCGGGTAGCCGGCGAACTTCGCACCCTCGGGCTGAAGGTCGGGCCGACCGCCAGCCCGATCATCCCGGTGCTGATCGGCGACGCCGCCGCCGCCACGGCATGCGCACAATTTCTCCTCTCGCGCGGCATCCTCGGCGTCGCCATCCGCCCGCCCACCGTGCCCGCCGGCACTGCCCGCATCCGCCTCTCCTTGAACGCCGCCCACACCTCCAAGGACCTCGGCCGGCTGATCGCCGCTTGCCGCGAAATGCGCGACCGCCTCATGTGAACGGAAACCCCGGGCACCGGCCGGTCGACGGACAGGACAATCCCAACGGCAAGCGCAACCATCGCCCCTTGCCCAAAGGGACCGCTTCGTCCGTTTTGCCCGTGATGCTTGTCTCAATCCCTCTTGCATGCTAGACTATCCATTCGGGTTGTGATATTCCCTTGCCTCCCGCCCGCCCCGCAGCCGCATCCCCCGACACGGAACGAGACCATGGCCACGATCGAGCTCAAGAACGTCCAGGAGCCGGAGCTTTTCCGGGAGACCTTCTCATACGACCGGATCCCGGCGATCCGGCTGGACAGCCCCGTCCTGCCGCCGTCCCTGCCGCCCGAGTTCTGGATCACCGACACGACGTTCCGGGACGGGCAGCAATCGCGCCCGCCGTACACGGTCGACCAGATCGTGCGCATCTTCACGTTCATGCACCGCATCGGGGGCAGTCGCGGCCTGATCCGCCAGAGCGAGTTCTTCCTGTATGGCGAACGCGACCGGGCGGCGGTCGAGGCCTGCCGCGATCTCGGCTTCGCCTTTCCCGAGATCACCGCCTGGATCCGCGCGGTGAAGAGCGACTTCGACCTGGTCAAGCAGATGGGGCTGAAGGAGACGGGCATCCTGACTTCCTGCT
>CAZBDL010000545.1:0-2415 GCA_964490525.1 uncultured Victivallales bacterium
CCCGACTACTTGCCGCGCTTGCCGCCCTTAAGCTTGTCAGCTGCCGCGCTGTGGACTTCTAGAGCCTTGGCGAAGAAGTCTCCCTCAGCCTGCTCCCGGAGGAGCTGGGTCTTGAAGTCCTCGGCCGGCTGGACTTTTGACTTCTCAAGTTCCGGCTCCGCGCTCAGCACCTTGGCATGCTTGGGCAGCTTATCCCGCCACTCGTCGGGTACCTCGTGCTCGCCCGCGGCCAACAGAGTCGCTGTCTTGCCCCCAGGAGTAAACCAGGGAAACTTCAGCTTTATTCTCATGTCGCTCCTCCTGGCGCCGCAAGCCTGGGCTCACGTGAGCCCAGGCTGCTTAGCTTCCTCAGTTCACGGCGTCAGCGTAAGACTTGTACGCGCGCGGGTCAGGCGTCAGGAAGGCGTTGATCTTGCCGGCGGTGAGCGCCTGCCCGGCCGTCTCCACCACCTGCACGCCGAGGTAGCGCTCGTAGGCCGCACCCTCAGCCGGCAGCGGCAGGATCACCGGCACGAAGCCAGCGGTCAGGCTCGCCACCGCGAAAGCCTTGCTGCGGAAGTGAACCGTCTGCGTGCCGTCTACGGCCGGCGGGGCTGCGCCGTCCGACACGAGCTGGAAAGCCACCGTAGCGGCGCCACCGGAGGTGATCGCCGTGTCCACCTGCACCACCAGGTAGAGGGGTGGCTTGCCCGCGCCGATGTCCCGGGCCGCCGTCAGGTCGATCACGTCGCCGACGTTGACGGTGCTGTTGTTCGGGGTACCGACCGAGGCGGCGTCCGCGAACTCTGTGCGTTCATCGAGGATCATGTGCTCAGCTCCTCAGCTATGGGGTTGGGCCTCAGGTGACTCGGGCTTCATCGGCCGCTAAGGCATCGACCCGGCGGACCGGGATGCCCTTGAAGCGCTCGACGAACTTCCCGCCCACCATGTCGGACGTGAGCGTGGCCTGGTGGACCGCCGCGGCAGTCTGCCGCCCGATCCAGGTGACGATATCGCGGCTCGCGTAGAACGCCGGGCGACCGGCGCTCAGGTTCGGCACGAGGCGCATCGCCTGGAACATCAGGTCCGGCAGGTCGGCGCCCGTCACGAATTTGCCGCTCGCGAACTCCTTCGTGAGCAGCGACTTGTCGATGTTCGCGATGCGAACGACGTAGCGCCAGTCGCGGACGCAGAGGCCCGCATCCCAGCGGTAGTGCGTGCGGTACGCCTCCATGCGCCCGCCCGCGCCGTCCACGTCCT
This sequence comes from uncultured Victivallales bacterium, assembly GCA_964490525.1. Classification (GTDB taxonomy): domain Bacteria; phylum Verrucomicrobiota; class Lentisphaeria; order Victivallales; family CAZBDL01; genus CAZBDL01. The sequence goes on from CAZBDL010000545.1 coordinate 1,240, forward strand.
CGATCGTGACCTGACCCTTGTCGGTGACCTGGATACCGGCCTTCGATCCCTTCGGGATGATGCCGAACACCGTGTTCATGCCCCATACGACCAGCCAGATCGAAGCGTTGTCCGAGCCGGTGCCGCCGGCGTCAATGATGTTGTCGCCGCTCTCCGCCGCCTTGTCGTTGAAGTGCGGCGAGAAGCCCGTGAAAGCTTCCGGCTCGGTGGCCTCGTTCCCGTAGAACAGGGTCTCGGCCATCTTCTGCGACATGGCCTCGATATGGGGCCGGTCCTCGCTCAGCCGGAACTCGGCGGTGTTGCCGTCGAGGTCCGCGAGGGCCTTGTCCACCTCGGCGTATGCCTCAAGCATGCCCGTGGTGTGCGTGACCTTCGCCGTGCGCGACTTGGTCGGCTGCACGCCGCCGTACATCTTGCGCCAGGTCGGAGTGGGAAGACCAGTTCGGACCACGGTCTGGTGGCCGGTCGGGAGGTTGCCCTCGCGCCACACCATATCGTCGAGGACCTCGTTGGTCTCGTTGAGAATTTCCACGACCGCCGAGACCTTACCATCCGGGTCGAGCCGGTTGGCGAGGTCGAGCAGTGTCGGGTGGATCGAGCTGAGTGTGGCCATGTCCTAGCCTCCTCTACTTGGTGCCATAGTTCGGGAAGATGCGCTCGGCGAGAGACTTCTCGCCCTGGCCGCCGGGTCTCCCGTGCTCACCCGCGTCCTCGGACAGCTCCAGGCCAACCTTGTAAGCGAAACGTATCATCGCGCGGTGGTTGCCGAAGCCGATGCTGTTCATCAAGTCTATCAACTCCCGATCGCCGAACTTCTGGATCGCTCTCTTGCCGATCTCGATAGTGCGATCGTAGTTTGCGCCGCCCAGCTCCTTGTCCTCTTTAGCCTCCCTGAGCCACCCCGCCGTTACCTCGCCCCACGCCTTGACGTGGCTCTCGACCTGCTGGTTGAGGCGCTCCACCTCGAAGTCCACCAGGCGCTGGGCCTGCTCGTTGCTGAGCCCCAGCTCGCGGGCAACAGCCTCAAATTTCTCCCTCCTCGCGCCGTCAACCGGCATCCCCTCCGGCAGCTTGAGATCGTACTTCTCGGGCGGCCCCTCCGACTTCTTTCCTTTATCGCCCTGCTGGCCCTGCTGGCCCTGCTGGCCCTGCTGGCCCTGCTGGCCCTGCTGGCCC
>CAZBDL010000546.1:0-2399 GCA_964490525.1 uncultured Victivallales bacterium
GGGGTAGTGGGCCAGATGTCGTCGGTAGTGATGGTCCGACACAGAGCGGCGCTCAGGGCGGCTGCGATGGCGCGGCACGTGTCAAGGCGAGGAGTCGGCACCCGTCCGTTCTCAATCCCGGCGATGGCGCTAAGGCTGAGTCCGGCCCTGACCGCCAGATCCTGTTGACTCAACCCTGCCGCCAGGCGAAATTCCTTGAGCCTGGTCATTTGTTCGTCCCACCTCTAACGTTTCTTAGCTAGACTGTACACCATCATTCGTTGGGTGTCAAGAATGAGATGGCCAGATCATAGAGAATGGTTGGCCGGGCACGTACCACGTATGCCGTATCTTCAAATGCTAATGTTGTAGCTCCAAGATTGCAGGAAACTGTCTTGGATGCGCTGACGCCGTAGAGAGGGAGGGGCCATGCGCAGCGTCTGGCTTTTCTACGCCATCACGGCAGCAATCTCCGTCATCTGGAGCATGTGGGCAGGACGCTCACTGGTGGCCACGCTCACCTATCCAGTGCTGGGAGCCCTGGTGATCGGTGCGTTGAGCACCCGTCAGGTGAACAGGTGGATAGACAAGCTACCTGGAGGCCACACGGTTCAGGTGGCCATCACGGCGCTACTGGCCTTCGGGTTATATTGGGCATGGAGGATATTCGCCAGCACAAGAGGTTGGTGATGCCAAGGCCCAGGCCCTGACCAAACGCGCAAAAACCCCGCCCCCAGTCAAGGGAGCGGGGTTTCGCGTTTGGATGCTTCTATTATTACCCGCCGGTTACAGCAGACGCCTCGGGTTTATCGACCCGGCTGTCGGGTTACCCGATGGTCTAACCACACCGCCAGTACCATACAGAGCGCGCCCAGGGCGAGCAGCACGTTGGCCAGCAGAGCCACCAACCGCGCCGCCGCCCCGCGCATGGCCGTTCACCTACCGTTTCATGAACCAGTCCTTGAGCCGGTCGATAATGCTGGCGCCGCCGCCCAGGGCGATGCCGGCCAGTAGCCAATCCACCTGCGGCACGAGCGGGGTCATGCCAAGCTCAGTCAGCAGTCCCGTGCCCGTGAGCGCGGCCACAGCGATGCCAACGGCCATCGCAACGTAGACGGTGCCCCGGGCATAGACGCGGGCAATGCCCTCGGTCACGATCTCGGTGACCAGGGCCAGGATGGCGAGGTGTTCCATGATGCGTCAGTCTCCTTCCCATAAATTCAATCGTGATTCCACCATTGCAGCGGGCCGCGCCCGCCAAACCCGTCAGCCAAAAAGCAGTCGTCGCAGTTGACCGCGCCGGCCTGGGCGATGGCAACGCCCCTCTCGGTGTGCCGCGCTGCCGGCCGTATCATTGCCATGTGGCCGATGTACGGCGGCGCCTCGGCGTACCAGGTCACCACGGCAGGCCGGCCAGCCCGGGCGTGCCGCGCGGCCTCGGATTGCATGACCTCGCGCCAGCCATAGCGGGGGCCGTGCTGGCGGAGCCAGCGGATCATGCCGTTGGCACCCAGCTCAAGGGACCCGGGGCTGCCCACAGGCGCCGGATTACCCGCCGCGTCGACCGCGCCGCCGGGTATCTCGCAGCCCATGGCCCGGGTCACGTCCCATACAAACGCGTCGCAGTGCGTGTCGGGGATGCCGTCGCCGCTGGTGTCGCGGACGGCGTAGCGGGGGTTGCTGAACACCCGAAACTGGCGGATCACCAGGTCGTACAAGCCCGGGTGCCGGTCGCCTGGTGCACTGGTGATGCGGGCGTCCACCGGCAGCCAGGGCGGAACATTCGCACCCACCGGCTCCCCTGGGAGTGGAGGCAGCGGATACGGCTCGGTCAGATAGATGGCCGCTGCAGGCTGGTCGATGCGGACGTGGAGCCCCAGGGCCTCGGCCACTGCGGCGACGGGGATCCAGGCGCGGTCTGTGGCGTCGGTCAGGGCCGGGATAGCCCGGCCGCGCAAGTGGACGGTCCAGGCCACTACTGCGTCACCCCCACCCGGTCCATCAGAGCCCGCACGTCGGCCACCGGCACTGCGAAAGCCATGCCCTCAATGGCGACGTTGACCAGTTTGTCGCTGTTGATGCCCAGTAGGGTGCCGTCGCTGGCGCGGATGAGCGGCCCGCCTGAGTTGCCTGGATTAATGGCACCGGCCACGCAGATGCGGCGCAGCATACCCTTGTCCTTGTAGAGTTGCGCCACGATGTCGCTGCGTGCGACCAACCCGTGGCTCTCCCACCCACCGATGCCCGCCGGACTCCCCAGCATCACGACGGGCTCGGCGGGCTCCGCCGGACTGGCCGCCAGGCGCACCCACTCGAACCCCTGACGCTGTTCCATGGCCGGCCAGATGATCTGGCACAGCGCCAGGTCGTTTGCCGGGTCTTCAGCCAGCACCCGCATGTTCAGCCACCAGGTGCTGCCC
>CAZBDL010000547.1:0-2393 GCA_964490525.1 uncultured Victivallales bacterium
GTCGGCCAGCCCGGTGGCGGGGGCGAGGAGGGCGACCCCCAGGCGAGATTGCCCGCCAATGATGGTGAACCAACCGCCCGCAAACAACTTGGTGCCGTCGCGGGAGAGCGCCAGCGCCAGGACTGCGTCGTTGGCATCGGCATCCCAGGTGGCCGGTTCGCCGCTGGCGGTGTCCACGGCGGCAAGGTGGCGATGCGCCTCGCCCCCGACGGCGGTGAAGTCCCCGCCGAGGTAGAGGGTCTGGCCGTCGCTGGACAGGGCCAGGGTGCGGACGTCGTCCTCGGGGTCCGGATTCCAGGCCGTGGCCAGGCCGGTGGCGGTGTCCAGCGCCGCCAGGCAATTGCGCGTCTCGCCGCCGAGGTACGGGAAGTCGCCGCCCGCATAGAGGACGTTTCCGTCGGGGGAGATGGCCAAGGCCCGGACCACGTTCATGCCGCCGGGATTTGGGGTGCCGGGATTCCAGGCGGTGGCATGGCCCGAGACGGGGTGAACCGCCGCCAGGCTGTCGCGCAGGCAGCCGCCGAGGATGCGAAAGTGGCCGCCGACATAGACCGTCCCGCCCGAGATGGCCAGGGCGACGACGGTGTCCGAGGCCATGGGGTTCCAGGACGTCGGGATGCCGGTGGCGGTGTCGATGGCGGCCAACCGGGTGCGGATCGCCGGGCCGATGTTGCGGAAGGCGCCGCCCGCGTAGAGGGTCTGGCCGTCGCCCGAGAGCTCGATGGCGTAGACGGGCCCGCCGCTGCTGACATCCGGATCCCAGGCGGTGGCCTCGCCCGTGGCCAAGTCAATGGCGGCGAGCCGGTTGCGGGTGACGCCCTTGACCGACGAGAAGCCGCCGCCGATGTAGAGGACGCCATCGCCCTCGGCCAGGGCCAGGTCATGGACGTCGCCGCCGAGCAGATCGGGATTCCAGGTGGTGGGGAATCCGGTCGTGGTATCCAAGGCCGCCAGTGAACGGCGCGTAATGAAGCAGGCGACGTTGTAGAAGTAGCCTCCGGCGTAGAGAGTCGATCCGTCCCCGGACAGGGCGAGGGCGCTGACGCTGTCGTCCATGTTGGCAGGCCAGGCCGTGACATTGCCGGCGGCGTCAATGGCGGCGAGGTTGCCGCGGCCCTGGCCGTCGACGGTGGTGAAGGTGCCGCCGACATAGATCAGGGAGCCGTCGGCATTCAGTTCGATGGCGCCGACGGCGGCGTAGGCCCCGCCGGTCACGCCGGGATTCCAGGGCAGCAGGCCCCCGGTCGCCACGTCCACCGCCGCCAGGGCCAGCCGCTCTGTCCCCTCAACCTGGGTGAATTCGCCGCCCACATAAAGGACGGAGCCATCCGGGGAGAGCGCCATGGCCATTGGCGCGTAGTTGCACGCGACGGCCCAGGTGTCGTCGACGGTGCCGTCCGCCTTAAGGTGGGAAATGCCGGTGATGGCGGTGCCGCCGACCCGGAAGAAGTCGCCGCTGACGTACCAGCCGCCGACCCCGTCGGGGATGGCTTCGTAGACGCCGTAGCTGCCGTACGCGAAGTCCACCTTGGGATAGGTCGCGACCGGATCGCCGGTGACCGCATCGACGGGGACGCCGCAGCCCGTGTAGGGCCCGACCTGGGTGAACTGGCCGCCGAGATACGTGGCCTCGGGCGTGGCCAGGACCGCATGGACGGTGCCGTTGACGATCCAGGGGCTGGCCTCGGGGACGTCCCGCAAGGCCGCCATCGCCCCGCCTGCTATCAGCAATGCCCCCATGGTCAGGGTGCGCCGAAGATGGTCTTGGATGTTCATTGCCAACCTCGCTTCTTGTTGATTGCCGTAATGTTCTTGTGCCATGTGAACATTCGTTTCGACCTAAGGCCCATGATGCGCTCCCCGACGCATGCACCGTGGCCGTCCGTCTTGTCCCCGGGGATGGGACGGCTGGCGACCCGCCACATGCGGAAGGTCGCGACGACGGTCAGGTCGGCGGTGATGTTCGTCAGCGTCAGGGGGTTGTCCATGCCAATGAAGCCGCCGGTCCAGCCGAGGAAGTCATGGCCGCCGGGGGCGGCGGCGATGACCGGCAGGCAATCCTCGCCATGCGCCACGACCTGGGTGAAGGTCGCCGCGCCATTGACCGTGGCCCCCGCGGTGCCGTCGGTGCGGAAGGTCACGGTGTGCTCATCGATCGCGAAGCTTGCGGTGGCGGTGGCGTCCTGGCTCAGCGTCACAGTGGTGTTCGCCTGGGCCGGGGCGGCGACGACCGCCCCGGCGGTCGCCGTCCACAGGACAAGATGATGATGTTCATCCGGCGTGGCGAGAATGGCTTCGGCTTCGTCCTGGACCGCCTTGATGCTTCCGGTCGGCATGACGCTGCCGTTGCCGCTGGCCAGGACGGTCAGGAGGACGACCTCGCCATCGGCGGC
>CAZBDL010000548.1:0-2392 GCA_964490525.1 uncultured Victivallales bacterium
GAGCCCGAGGTCGCCGTCCTCGACCGCACCGGCTGGCACGACCACCGCTCGCTGGCGAACCTCGCGCCCCGGCTCGACGTCCCGGTCGACCTGCTCTGCGCCAAGCACCGCTTCGACTTCTCCTGCTACCGCCTGCTCGCCCTGCCCGACCGCGACGTCCTCGGGCGCACCGTCACCGGCGGCGGCGGCGGCTCCTTCCTGCCGACCGACGAAGGCTGGTACTGGCTGCTTCGCGAAAGCGTTGAGAAGGGCCTCAACCTGCTGGTCTTTCCGCAGACCTGCGAACTTCGCCAGGACGGCCTGCAGCGCACCTTCCTGCGCCAGGTGCTCGGCCTGGAGGGCGTCGCCTACGGGCCTCGCCGGAAGCGGCTCCTGCGCTTTCCCCGGAGTTTCGGGGGCGGGACGATGCCAGGCGCGGCCTGCGAGGTGCGGGGCGACGGCGAGGTCCTGGTGCGCGATGGCGACGGGCGGGCGATACTGGTGCGCCGTCCCTACGGCAAGGGGGCGATCCTGCTGGCGGGCTGGGACAACCAGCCGGGTGGCCCCGACGCCGCGCTGGACCCCGAGCGCTGCGCCCGCATCCCCGACCACACCTTCCTGCGCCTGTGCCGCCACCTCGGCATCGGGCCGCGCGTGCTGCGCACCAACCGCCTCTTTGCCTGGAAGGAGCTGGTGCACCTGAACGGACGCCATTACCTTCTGCTTTACAGCCACTTCAAGGAGACGCTGACGGAGGCGGTGACGGTTTGGCTGCCCCGGCCCGTAGCCACCGCCCTCGACCTGGCCACGGGCGAGACCTTCCCCCTGTCGTCGCCCGGGCGCGATGGCGGCCAGTCCCTCAGGATCCGGCTCCATCCGCGCCAAGGCCGCTACCTGGCCCTGCGGAACGACCCACGCTGAACCCAAAACTCCCAACCCTGAACTCCGAACCCTGAACCCCCGGGAGAATTTCCCATGAAGCTGCTGTTGATTCGCCACGCGCAGATGGCCGGGGATCCGTTCTGCCGTCCATCCCGACCCGTCTCGGGATGCCTTTCCGAGCTTGGCGTGCGCCAGGCCGAGGCCTTGGCGACGCGGCTCGCCGAAACGCCGATCAACCGGGCCATCGCCTCGCCGTACGGGCGGGCGCTGCAGACGGCCGAGATCGCCCTGGCGGGGCGGAACGTGCCGATCCAGATCCTCGACTGTCTGCACGAGTGGCTGCCCAATCCGAATCTCGCCGAGATGCCCTCGACCGAGGCGGAGGCGATCCACCGCCGGGCGGCCGAGTCCTACGCCGAGGAGACCTGGAAGACCGACCTGGGGGAAGGCTGCTTCGACATGTATGCCCGGATCGTCCCGCCGTTTCTCAAGACCCTCGACGGGCTGGGCATCCACGCCCGCCATGGGGGCTATGTCCTGGACAATGCGGCGCGCGACCTGACCATCGCCGTCTTCGCCCATGGCGGCAGCCTGAGCACGCTGCTGGCCTTCCTGCTCGACTGCCGTCCGTTTCCGACCGGGCACTTTGGTTTCGGCTATACCGGCATGGCCGTGGTCGAGTTCAGTGAATGCCGCGGGATTCATTATCCCACCCTGACGTTGAGCTGAGGGCATCCCGGCGGCCGCCAAGGTTGCATAATCCTCATGACCATGGCATGTTCCGGTGTCTTTGTCCGCTGTTGGCTGATGGCCAAAGGAGTGCGCCATGAAGGGGTTGTGCTTCCGTCCGGGTGCCGTGGCCTTGACGCTGACGCTGGCGGGGATGCTGGCCGTCGCTGCGGGGCAGGCGGCTCCCGAGGCGATCCGGCTGGGAAGCCGGGAGAGCCTGCCGAATGTCGGCATCAAGTTCCGCGGGATCAAGGACGGGGCTCCGCAGCCGTTGCCGACGCAGGCCGCCTTCAAGCTGACGCGCAGCGACGGGCAGACCTTGGAGACCTTCGACTTCAACGAGCTGTGGGTGCATGCGCAATGCCTGGGCCGCTGGGGCGCGCCGTCCGGCACCCTGGTCCTGGCGCGCATGTCCCTGCCGGTTCCCGAGAAGGTGCCGTCGGTCCATGTCGCCCAGGGGCACCACCTGGTCACGCGCGAGCTGTTTAATGCGTGGCGCCAGGAGGCCGAGGCGGGAACGGAATGGACGGCGGCCCGCCAGCACCAGTGGCTCGAGACCTTCCTGGGGGGAACGTTCCTGGCTGAGCCGGAGCCGATGCGCAAGGGTGGTCCGGCCAAGGCCACCACCGTGCTCTTCCGGCAGCCTGAGGGCGCGACGCCCCGGCGCTGGGTCTTCCTGGTGGTGCCTGCGGCCGACCCGCAGAACCGCCTGGTCCTGGCCTACGAGGCCGCGGCGAAGGGCCAGCTCGCCGACAAGGGGGAGCGTGGCGTCCTGCAGTCCCTGGCGACGCTGGAGTTCTAT
>CAZBDL010000549.1:0-2383 GCA_964490525.1 uncultured Victivallales bacterium
CGAGCATGAAACGTTGGGCGCCTTGTTGTCTAAATAATTATGAGACGATTAGTAACTGGTTGTTAGCGCAACGTCGCCTTCCGTCACGGTTTCAGGAACACTGCCCGGAGCGCGGTCATCCCCGGGCGCAGGCGAGGGCATGCCCCGCCTTCGGGACCATGTTTTGGGAACGGTTCCACTGTTCCGGGCCGCCCGGAATTGCCGGTTCGCGCCGTTGGCGCGGGATGCCTTGGGCTGGCAATCGGGCGTGGCGGATATAGGTTGGAGGCTGCGCATCGTCTGGTCGTGCGCTTGCGACGTCCTGTCGCGGGAGAACCCAAGAGGCCGCCATGAAGCTTCCGAACATCATCTACATCTATGCGGACGACCTGGGGCGGGGGATGCTGAGCTGCTTTGGGCAGCGGCATTTCCGGACGCCGAACATCGACCGGATCGCGGCGGAGGGGATCCGCTTCACGCGGGCCTACGGCTGCGCCTTCTGCGCGCCGGCCCGGGCGAGCCTGTTGCTGGGGGCCCACGACTGCCACCGGGGCGGCTGGACGTTCACCCAGGGGGGGCTGTACCACAAGCTGACCAGCGGCGCGCTCTCGCAGGGCGACCTGCAGGAGCTGATCCACACGGTCAGCCTGAACCCCGGCCCGGACGAGGTCTTCCTGCCGCAGATTCCGCGCGAGGCCGGGTACGTCACGGCGCAGATCGGCAAGCTGGAGTGGGGCTTCGCGACCACCGACCGCGAACTTCGCCGCCACGGCTGGGACTACCACTACGGCTACTACGACCATGCCCAGTGCCACGGCTTCTACCCGCGGTATGTCTTCGAGAACGGCACGCGCATCGACATCGCCGGCAACACCCGCGACGACTTCGGGCGCGCCGCCGTCGGCGACACCCCGGACGCCCGGGCGGAGCGGGCGGACATGAAGGGCCGTGCCACCTACTCCCAGGACCTGTTCGACGCCAAGATCCTCGAGTTCCTGCGCCAGAACGCGAATCGTCCGTTTTTCCTTTTCCATCCCAGCCAGTTGCCGCACGGGCCGACCTTCACGCCGGAGATCGACTCGGCAGTCCGGGACAACCCGGTCCTGAGCGAGTACGAGAAGGAATATGCCTCGATGGTGCTGCGGCTCGACCGCACGGTCGGCCTGATCCTTGATGAGCTCGACCGCCTCGGCCTCGCCGAGGACACGGTCGTCGCCTTCTCCTCCGACAATGGCCACGAGTCCGAGTACTATGCCCAGCCGGGACGCAGTGACCCCCTGCGCAACCTGCGCACCGGTGAGGCCATCGACGATGTCGCGGCCAAGTACCGGTCCGCGGACTGCGGCGACGTCTTCGACGGCAACGACGGCATGGCCGGACGCAAGCGCAGCAGCCTCGAGGGGGGCGTCCGGCTGCCCTTCCTGGTGCGCTGGCCGGCGAAGGTCGCGCCCGGGCGTCAGTCCGACCTGCTGATGGCCAACTACGACTTCCTGCCGACCGTCGCCGAGCTGCTCGGGGCCCGCATTCCCGAAGGCAAGGACGGCCTGTCATATCTGCCGGAACTGCTCGGGCGCCGCGAGGCGGGGCAGACCCACGACTGTGTCGTCTTCGCCTCGCACCTCGGCCCGGCGATCGCCTCGGCCGACGGCTGGAAGCTGCGCAAGCTTGAGGCGGGCGGACGGCACCTCTACCAGCTCTACGACCTGAACGCGGACCCGGCGGAGGCCCGGGATGTCGTCAACGACCATCCCGAGGTCGTCAGGCGCCTCGGCGCTAGGCTGCTGCGCGAGTGCGACGGCAACTTCCTCAACGGCACCCCCCAGGTTCACCAGGTTTGGATGCCAGGGCTCAACTTCCACGGGCCGGATTGCCATTGGGACATTGCGTAGGCGGATGGTGGATGATGCAACGTTCAACGTCCAACGTTCAACGCTCAACGTTCAACGCTCAACGTTCATTGGGCACCGTGCCTTTGCCGGGGCCTGCGAGCCGCGAGGGCTTGGTTGACCTTATCCCGAGGAAAGGAGCGCACAGGTGGAGCCGGATCGTCCCAATATCCTGATGATCATGACCGACCAGCAGTCCGCGACGATGATGGGCTGCGCCGGGAATTCCTGGCTGAAGACGCCGGCGATGGACGCCATCGCGGCGCGGGGAACCCGATTCGACCTGGCCTTCTGCACGAATCCGGTGTGCATCCCGTCGCGCTTCAGCCTGTTCACGGGGCGCTATCCGAGCGAGATCGGCATGCGCTCGAACTTCTGGAAGGAGGCTGCCTTGACCCCGGCCATCGTCCATTCCGGCCTGGGCCATGCCGTGCGGGCGGCCGGCTACGAGGTCGCCTATGGAGGCAAGGAGCACCTGCCCAAGACCAATGCCGAGGCGCTCGGCTTCGACTACATCT
>CAZBDL010000550.1:0-2375 GCA_964490525.1 uncultured Victivallales bacterium
AATCTGGGGATAAGGAATTTTGAGTTCCTGGATTGCCGCGCTTGCCAAATGCCAACGATGGAGGGGAAGGTAATGCCGAGGGGGAGTGATTTCAACCGCCGCGTTCGGTCTCCTCGCAATGGCACGAAGATAAGCGTGAGGGATAGTAGAATCGCCATAAAGCCGAGCTTCCGTCTTCGCGCCACGCCCGGCGTGGCAAGCTCTGCGCTTCCGTCTACGCCCTACGGGCTTCGCCGGACAAGACGCCGGACAAGGGGGCTCGGCTGTGCCGGGCGTAGTTCTTGAACGAAGCTCGGCGCTCCCAGGGGCTTATCTTAGTGCCATTGGCTCATCATCAGCCAGGAGAGCAGGCGGCGCAGATTGACGATCCGGCACCGTTGCCTTTCCCCCAGCAGATGCACATAGCACGCATGCTCCATCCAGAAAAACTCCCGAGAAAAACTCCGGGGCATGGCTACCGGCTCTCACGGTGGCGCTGCACATTCAGCGCCTTCCACTGCAGGAGAGGATGGGCCAGAATGCGCGCGGCCATCTGGGTGTCGTCGGTCAGAAGACTGGGCACGACCTCGCCATGGTCGAGCAGGCGATCCAGGAATTCGGCTTCGCCGGGCGTGAACCGCACCAAGCCGGACAGGCGCTCGCGGCAGACCTCGACCATCTGTACCGCCCAGTCTGGCTGGAGCGCCTCCCGGACGGAACGGCTCAGCACCGGCAGGAGTTGGTTCTCCAGTTCGAGAGCATCGCAGCCCACGTCGTCCAGCGAGATGCTCCGCCAGTCGCGGCGGTTCATGGCTCCATACAGAATGAAGGAAAGCCGCAGCCGGTCGGGGTCGAGTTTCGCGGCAGTCAGCAGGCCGTACGCATCGAACACATCCCGGCTGGCCTGGCGGGCGAACAGGGCCGCCAGTTTGCCCGCCGCCAGTTCGTGCAGGTCCAGAACGGGGATGCCGCTGGCGGCATACGTGCCCACATCCACCGATCTCATCGAGGCGACTGGCCAAAGCGGCACGCGGAACATGAAGTTCAGATCCACCTCCAGGTTCCCGCTGCCGCCGAGGGCGCTGCCGTAGCGCAATCGCCACTTGCCACCGGCATGGTCACTCGGCACCCGGGTCACGGACAGTTCCTCGCGCTGGCAGACAGCCTGCACGGCCCGTTCCACCCTGTCACGGTCGGCGAGCATTTCCTCTCGACCCGCCGCGCCGACGTAGTTCAGGTCTATGTCGACCGACAGACGGGGCAGGCCGAAGAAGAACAGGTTGAGGGCCGTGCCGCCTTTCAGCGCCAAGCGTCCGCCCAGCGCCGGATGCCGCTGGAACACGGTCAGGAGATTGAGCAGGTGGATGACCTTCTCCAGCGCCTCCGGCCGGAAGCCGGTTGCCTCGGCTTCGGCCGTCAGACGTTCGCGTGAGAGCCTCATCTTTCGGCCTCCCACGTCCGGTTCAAGACGTCTTCGGGGACGATCAGACTCCAATCCGCGATCAGTCGGCCCGATCTTCCGCGCTCCAGGTAGTGAGGCTGGCGCGAGCGGGCTTTTCGAAGGCTGGCGAGTTGGCTCGTCTCCACCATGAGTTGCTCCCGGTGCTGTTCGAGGAAGAAGCCAACCTTCGCGGCCGTCGTGGCGTTCCCCAGCAGCAGAGCGTACTCGACAACCTGACCGATGTCGTAGTACTCGACGGACTCGGCCGAACGCCAGATCTCCTCCCAACCGCCGCCCAGATCCGGGCGGTCAAGCACATCCACCAGCGACCGTTCCAGGGAGGTGACGCGGACATCCTGGCCAAGGCGGTCAAGCGTCTCGACGCCGAAGAACACCTGCTCCTGGTCCCGCAATGCCTGCGGAGGCGTGACGCGGCGGAAGCGGCGGCCATGCATTTGACGCGGCTTGACGGCGGCCTTGCTCAGGAACACAACATCGTCCGATAGGGAATGACTCCGTCCATGGAACTGAAAGGCCGAGCGGTAGGCGATCACTGCGTCATCCGCCAGCTTTGAGGCCACCAGCCAGGGATCGGGAACGAATGAGGATGGATCGGTCCCGGTCGGTACGCTGGCATACAGACCGCGCTGGAGCTGCACGACGTGTCCGGCCCGAACGTGATAGGCAAGCCGGGCGTTGGCGGTTCCCCGGTCACTGGAGTAGTCTTCGCCCAGCGCCTTCTCGATCTCCACCCGCGTGAATACCGGGTGCTTGGCCAGGAATGTCCGCATGTCCATGCCCAAACCTCGAAGTTGCCATTCCATGCCTCAAGTGATATTTAGTTTATCGCTTGGCGCGCCCTGAGTCAAGTCATCCAAAAGAGGAAAGCCAAGGCCGTCGGTGCGGGCGGATGTCGCGAATGCGCTCCAGCAATTCCCCCTTCCTTCGGGCCTGA
>CAZBDL010000551.1:0-2373 GCA_964490525.1 uncultured Victivallales bacterium
GCCTGGTCAAGGTCGGCGCAAATGTCGCGCACGTCCTCGAGCCCCACCGAAATGCGGATGAACTCCGGCAGCACCCCCGCCATGCGCTGCTCGTCCTCGCTGAGTTGCTGATGCGTCGTGCTCGCCGGATGGATGACCAGCGTCTTCGCGTCGAGGATGTTGGCCAGATGCGAGCAGAGCTTCACCGCCCCGATGAACCGGCGGCCCGCCGCCTGCCCCCCCTTGACCCCGAAGCCGAACACCGCCCCCGCCCCCTGCGGGAAATAGCGCTGTGCCCGCGCATGGTCCGGATGGCTCGGCAACCCCGGGTAGTTGACCCAGCTCACCGCCGGATGCCCCGCCAGGAAACGCGCCACCGTCAGCGCGTTCTCCGCATGCCGGCGCGCCCGCAGCGGCAACGTCTCCAGCCCCTGGAGAAACAGGAAGGCGTTGAACGGAGACAGGCACGCGCCAAGGTCGCGCAGCAGCCCGCAGCGGATCTTCAGCACATAGGCCAGCCCCCGCACCGCCGCCCGCGGATGGTTGCCGAAGGCCTCCCAGAAGTTCACCCCGTGGTAGGCCGCGTCCGGCGCCGTAATCTCCGGGAACTTGCCGCTCCCCGCCCAGTCGAAGTCGCCCTTCTCGACGATCGCCCCGCCAATCGACGTACCATGCCCGCCGATCATCTTCGTCAACGAGTAGACGACAATGTCCGCGCCATGGTCGAACGGATTGAACAGCGGCGGCGGCGTCACCGTGTTGTCCACCACGAACGGCAGGCCATGGCCATGCGCAATCTCCGCGATCGCCTCGAAGTCGTCGACGTTCCCCTTCGGATTGCCGATCGACTCCGTGTAGAGCAGGCGCGTGTTCCCGTCGATCGCCCGCGCGAAGTTCGCCGGATCGCCGCTGTCGACAAACCGCGCCTCGATCCCGAAGCGCTTCAGCGGATAGCGGAATTGCGTGTAGGTCCCACCATAGAGCTTGTCGCCCGTGACGATGTTCTGCCCCGCCGATGTGATCGCCGCGACCGCATTGAAGATCGCCGCCATCCCCGAGGCTGTCGCCACCGCCCCCGTCGCCCCATGCAACGCCGCCAGACGCTTCTCCAGCACGTCCGTCGTCGGATTCATCAGGCGCGTGTAGATGTTCCCAAACTCCTTCAAGGCAAAAAGATTCGCCGCATGCTCCGCATCCCGGAAAACATAGCTCGAGGTCTGGTAGATCGGCACCGCCCGCGACAGCGTGTCGCGGTCCGGAACCTGCCCCGCATGCAGCGCCAGCGTGTCGACGTGAAGCTCTTTCTCGCTCATGGATCGGCCCTTCATGTTCTCACGTTCCAAATCGATCAGCCACCCGCCGTCAGGCCCACTCCCGAACCTCGCCCGACCGCCGCCATATTCTAGCATCATTCGCCAACAATGCGGCACCCACCAAGACGGCACCCGCAGCGCTGGCCTAACGCGGATACTATACTGCCTTGATCTACATTTACATTATCTCCACTGGCCCCGCGCGTCAAGCGACGGATGCGCGTTGTCGCGCAACGGCCAATGACGGGCTATCTTTCCGCTCCATCTCCGGGAGACAGACTGATGCGATCCAACCGACCATGGGCGGACCTGCCATGCCTGGTGCTCCTCGCCCTGGGGCTCGCGGCTGGCTGCGGGCCGCGCCGCCCGCCTGCCCCGGCCGCCCCGGCAGTGGCGCGCCAGTATCCGGTGATGGGCACGATGGCGGAGGTCAAGCTCTACGGCAAGGCGGCGACGGCGACACGCGCCGCGGACGCGGTGCAGGCGCAGTTCCTCGCCGTCGAGGAAGCCTGCAACATCTTCGCCCCGGACAGCGAGATTTCCCGGCTCAATGCGCAAGCCGGTCAGGAACCCTTCGCTTGCAGCGACTTGCTTTGGTACGTGCTGGCCGACTCGCGCCGCTTCCATGCCCTCTCCGAGGGGGCCTTCGACATCACAGCCCGGCCCCTCATGGACCTTTGGGGCTTCTACCGCCAACGTCGGCAATTGCCCGACGACGCCGAGATCGCCGCCGCCCGGCGGCATGTCGGCCTCGCCAAGGTCGTCTTCGACGATGCCGCCCGCACCGTCCGCTTTCTCGACCCCGACGTCCGCCTCGACCTCGGAGGCATCGCCAAGGGGTATGCCGTCGACCGCGCCGTCGCCGCCGCCTTGGCCCAGGGCATCACCGCCGGCACCATCAACCTCGGCGGCAATCTCGCCTGCCTCCCGGATCCGCCCCCCAGCCGCGACGCCTACCGCATCGGCGTCCGCCATCCGCGTCGGCCCGGCGAGCTCTGCGGCGTCGTCGCCATCCCCGGCGGCTTCGCCATGGCCACCAGCGGCGACTACGAGAAGTACGTGGAGATCGCCGGACGGCGCT
>CAZBDL010000552.1:0-2370 GCA_964490525.1 uncultured Victivallales bacterium
GCTTCTCGGCGGCGAGGAGCCCGAGCGGCGTGGCCGAGGAGAAGGCGTCGATCTCCTCTATCGCGGTCGGAGTAAGATATATTGTTTATCATAAGCATTTTACATTTACAATCAATATTTCATCACGCCCGGCGACATGAATTTTTGACGGCATTTATTGTTAGTCTGTCAATTCAATGTTGAGACGATTAGTAAGGCTAGGTCCGGGGCATTGCCCGGGCCTGGCGGGCGAGGCTGGCCCCGCGCAGGCGGAAGGCCAGGCGGTCGAGGGTCGGGGAGAGGAGGTTCACGGCGAGGACGGCGAGGACCACGCCCTCGGGGTAGTAGCCGTGGCGGCGGATGGCCGCATTGAGGATGCCAGCCAGCAGTCCGGCGACGAGGCGTGCGGACTTGGAGCCCGGCATGCTGCGCGGGTCGGTGACGATGTAGACGGCGGTGAACACCGTCGAACCGGCGGCGAGATGGAAGAGGACGGGCATGCCGAAGGCGGCGCAGGCGGCGGCGAATCCCGCCAGGTAGGCGAGGGCCGAGCGCCAATCGAGCACGCCCCGCCACCAGAGGAGCACGCCGCAGGCGAGCGCCAGCAGGGGCAGGGTCTCGCCGGGCGATCCGGGAAGGAGGGCATAGACCCCCTCCCAATCGCCCCGGAGGCGGCCGATGAGGATCTCGGCCACGCTCCAGGCCTGCTTCTCGGCGGCGAGGAGCCCGAGCGGCGTGGCCGAGGAGAAGGCGTCGATCTCGACGCCCGGCCGCAGCCAGCGCTGGATCGAATCGGGAAAGGCGAGCATCATGAAGAGGCGCCCGAGCAGCATCGGATTGAGCCGCAGCGCCTGCCGGTCGACCATGAGCTTGCCCAGCAGGACCGCCACCAGGATGCCCGCGCCGACCTCGACCAGCGGCATGTGCGCCGGGACGCTCGCAGAGAGCAGCGCCGCCGTCACCAGCGTGCTCGCATGGGGAAACCGCAGGTTCCCGTCCTTCAACAGGGTGTACAGGATCTCGATCGCCCCGGCCAGGACCAGGCAGGCCGCGTAGCGCCAGGCATACGCCGGATCATAGCGCAGCGCAAAGTGCAGCGCGGTGACGCTGAGGCAGGCGAGCATCCAGGCCATCATGCCGCCGGTCGCGGGGCCGCGCCGCAGGAACGGCGAGACGATCATCGTGTTCTCAGCCATGCCTTGCCCTCGCGGAAAGAATGGACCAGGGGAATCTCGGACGGGCATACGGCGGAGCAGGCGCCGCAGAGGAAGCATTCGTCGAGCTGCGCCCGCAGGGCCGCCGTCGCCACCCCCGCCCGGAGGCGCTCGGCCATGCCGATCGGGTGCAGGCCGAGCGGACAGGCGTCGAAGCACGAGCCACAGAGGATGCACGGCTCCTCGGGCTTGCCCAGCCGCCGCTCCGGCGTCCGCACAAACACGGCGTTCGTGCCCTTGAGCACGGCGGAATCTGGAGCGACCTGGCGGCCCATCATCAGGCCGCCCGCCACCAGCAAGTGCCGGACCGGGCCGCCGGTGACGCCCGCCGCCGCAAACAGGTCGCCGATGCTCATGCCCAACGGCACAAGAAGGTTACGACGAGCTCCATCCGGCCTGACCAGGGTCAGGGGACGGTCGAGCGAAGGTCGCCCCTCGACGGCGCGGCGGCCCAGGGCCCAAAGGGAGGCCGCGCTGAAGACCAGATAGCCGAGCTGCACCGGCAGGACGCCTGCGGGGGGCAGGCGTCCGGCCAGGCGTCCGACAATCAGCTTCTCGGCGCCAGCCGGATAGCGGTTCGGCATGACCAGGACGCGCACCGGCTCGTCGGCGATCGTCCGGAGCCCGGCCAGCACCGAGCCCCGCTTGACCGCCAGCACCGTCTGGCCGATGCCGAGCGCCCGGCGCAGCAGCCCGATGCCAGCGGCCACCGGTTCGTCCTGATGCCGGACCAGCGCCTCGTCGATCTCGATGCCGGGCTCGCATTCGACGGCATTGACCACGAGGGTGTGGATCGCCGTGGCGGCGCGCAGCTTCACCGCGCCCGGGAACATGCTGCCCCCCATGCCGGCCAGGCCCATCTCGGCGGCGAAGGCCGCCAGCTCATCGGGACCGGACGGCGCGCCGACGGGTGCGAAGTTCGCAGCTCCGGCCTCCATGACCTCGATCACAAGGCGTTCCGCCGTTGCCTCGCACACCCGTCCGGACAAGGGCGCATGCACGGTCAGCGCCTCCCCGCGCGCCACCGGCTGGCCGCAGGCCACCGGGTCGCCCGGGGACACCACCGGATACACCGCGCAGCGGTTGGTCGCGGCATCCAGCGGCAAGGTCAGCCGCGCCGGGCGAACCGGCAACGCCTCGACGGGGGCGGGCATGCTCCCCGATCCCGGCCGGATGG
>CAZBDL010000553.1:0-2367 GCA_964490525.1 uncultured Victivallales bacterium
CTGTCGTGGTCATTGCGCTGGCATCGCCGAAGGTGGTGGTGGCGGGGGCGTTGCTGGTCCATCCAGCGAAGGCCCGTCCCGCCGCCGGGACGGCGGCAATGTCAAAGGGCACATTCACGCCGATGGTGTAGGGGCCGCCCTCGGCGGGCACGGTCGTGCCGGTGCCGAAGGGATCGACGGCCATGGATATGGTCGTTGTTTCGGCAAAGTTTGCGGTGGCGGTCGCGCCGCCCGTGTCAAGGACGGTTATGGTGGTGGTGATGGCCTTGGCATCGCCCAGGAGGGCGTTGCCTGACGTCACCTCCCAGCCGGCAAAGATGGCGCCCACCACCGGCTGGGCTCCGATCAGGACCGGTTCGCCGACGATCGCCGTCATGGTTCCCGGGGGAGGCAGTGTTGTCCCAAGGGAGGGGGGGGCGGCGACGAGCGTCAGCGGTGCTTCCTCGGCGAGCGTGAAGAAGGCGTTGATCTCGGCGCCAAGATTGTCGTTGACCATCACGGTGGTGGTCAAGGCAAAGGGATTGCCCAAGGTGGCATTGCCGGACATGATAGCCCATGAGACGAAGCGATAATTGGGGGCAGGCAAGGCCCCGACCAGGAGGGGGACGCCGACCCCAACCGTGATCGTTCCGGGAGCCGGCAACGTCGTCCCGCCGGTGACCGGGGTGACGTCCAGCGCCAAGGTGGTCGCCTCGGCGAAGGCCGCGAACACCTGCATGTTCCTGATGACATTGGTCAGGGTCAGGGGGTTCTCCTTGCCGACATAGTCGCCATTCCAGCCGACGAAGAGATAGCCGGGATCGGGGATGGCGGCGTGGGATGCGGTGTCGCTGCCCGGCGGGAAGACTGTGTCGGTCATGGCCGCCATCCCATCGACCGTGCCATTGGCCCCGGCGATGAACTCGACCATCAGGGGCTGGAACTCGTAGGCGCCGATGTCCGGCATCACGATGAAGGAACGGACATAGTTTGCGCCGCGCTGGTCAAAGGGCATCATGGTCGGGTTGGCGCTGTCCAGAGCCGGGCTGAAGAATTCGATCGCATGGGTCAAGGTGGTGCCGCCGTTGTTGGCCAAGGGCAAAAGGAGGGGGTCGACCGGCATGCCGCTGGTGCCGATGTAGCTGCCGTTGCCGTTGGGCGAGCCTGCCACCAGGCTGTTGCCATTGTTGCTGCGCACCAGTGCATGGGTGTCCAGGATGACGCCCAACCCGCCGTTATCGGAGACTTCGGTGGCGCCGGCCGCCAGATTGTCGGAGACGATGCTGCTGTCCAGCATGCAGGAGCCGCCCACCCAGAGTCCCCCGCCCGAGCCGGAGACGGAGCTGTTGACGGCGATGGTGCAGTATGCGATGTTGCAGGAGGCGCCAGTCGCGACCCAGACGCCGCCGCCCAGGCAGCCAAGCCCGCGGTTGCCGGAGACCGTCGAGTTCTCCAGCCTGGTGGCGGTCGGATTTGCGGTGGCCACGGCCAGGCCGGCGCCGTTGCCGTCGGCGACCTGGTTCGCCACGACCGAGGAGTTGTTCATGGAGAGATATCCCGTGCCGACCAGGATGCCGCCGCCATTGGCCGTGCCGGTGCACTGGTTGAACTCGATGCTGCACCCGATGATGGTGTAGGGGCCACCGCCTTGCAGGCGCAGGCCGCCGCCGCCACCGCCGCTGGAGACGCCGTGACGGATGGTCAGGCCGTTAAAGGTCGGATTCCAGCATCCGACATTGAAGACGCGGTCGCTCGCCGTGCCGGCCGTGGCCGCCGCCTGCACAATCGTCTCTCCCGCCCCGGCGCCTTGGATGGTGATGTTGGCCAGCGTGGTGGTGTTCATGTCCACGGATTCCGTATAGGTTCCGGGAGCCACGAGGATTGTGTCGTTGGCCCCGGCCGAATCGTAGGCGTGCTGGATCGTCGCCCACGGCATGGCCAGGGAACCATCGCCACCAGCATCGTCCCCGAGGGGAGCCGGAGCGACATGGTAGGTGGCGGCGTTGCCCGTCAGCGTGGCGATCCCGACGAGCGCGGACAGCATGGCGGTTTTGAAGCGCATGGCTGGTTCCTTTTGTCGTGTGAAAAGGGTTATGGATTGAAGCATGTCGTCAAACGGCCGGGCGAGATTCGTGAGGGGATTTTGGGTTGGAGGAGGGGATACGTTTTCTCCTGCTCACGGGGGGGAGATGAGGCGGAGCATGGTGGCGGGGCTGGTGGCGCGGTCGCGCGAGATGAGGATGTCGGCGACCATGACCCCCTTGTCGCGGTTGTGGTCCCAGGCATTGTCGATGGCGACCTCGATGCCAATGTCGACATGGGTACGGGTGACAAGCATGTCGGAGGCGTTGACCATGGCGTCGGCGGCGCTGTTGGCGGCCTCGCCCG
>CAZBDL010000554.1:0-2361 GCA_964490525.1 uncultured Victivallales bacterium
GCCCTCCTCTCCGAGGCCGACCTGCGAATGTTGCGGCATGGCCGAGCGCAACCTGGCGCCAAGGCGCGGATCGGCGATCGCCACCCGGGAACAGCCGCACGCCCGGGCCTGCCGGGCCAGGGCGGCGACCCGCCCTCCCGCGCCCAGCCCGACGATCCTCAGGCGCTCCGGCAGATGCGCCGCGACCGCCAGGGCGTTGCGTCCGATCGAGCCGGTCGACCCCAGCACCACCAGGTTCCTGGCCTTGCCCGTTGCCTTGCCCATCCGCTGCCTCCACGGGCGCCCGACGCCCGACCTTCAACGCTATTCCTTCTGCGCGAGCACCTCACGCAACCGCTCCGCGCCCGCGAGCAGAGAGGAGACCCCGCCCAGCGCGGCCACCGTCGTGCCCCAGAACACGCCCAGCCCGTCGCCCTCGGCCAGCCCATGGGTGCCGCGGATCCGCGAGGCGTCCTGGCAGACCGAGAAGGGCGGCCACGCCGCGAAGAACAGCTCGCACGGGTCGAATCCGGGCTTGTTGTGGATGTCGACATGGCCGGCATAGTCCGGGGCCTGCGCAGGCGTTTCCCACCACGGATAGGCAAACCAGGCCCCGGGCTCGGCGACCACGACCAGTTCGCCCGCGCGGGGGTGGTCCAGCGCCATCTCGGCGGCCGTCGCGACCCGGGCCACGCCGGGAACGCGGGCCAGGACATCGCGCGCCGCCGATAGGTCGGCCGGATCATGGAGATGGACATGCGCAACCTGGTGGTCGACCAGGGCAAAGGCCCGGGACGCATGCAGGTCCGCATACCAGCGGCCGCGGACTTCGCGCACGGCGAGCAGGCCAGCCGCGCGCAAGGCGCGGTTCGGCCAGGCCACCTGCCGCGCCGGGGTGATCGCGTAGTCGCCCCAGACCAGGACCCCGTACCCGGCCAGGCGGGCGGCCGCCAGCAGGCGCCCCAGGCATCGCTCCAGCTCGGCGAACGCCTTGCCCGCCTGCGGCCCCTCGGGACCATGCCGCTGGAGATCGTAGTCGAGATGCGGCAGATAGGTCAGCAGCAGGTCGGGCGCCTCGCCCGAGGCAAGCAGCGCCGCCGTCGCCCCGGCGATCCATGCGGTGGCCCGCCGCGAGGTCAGCGGGCCCCAGTAGTCGCGCAGGTTGAAGGATGCGCCAAGCTCCCGGCAGAGGCGGGCATAGAGCCCGGGCGGACGGCTGTAGCAATCCTGGATCATCCCCCCGTGATGCTTGTGGATCGGGGCCGGCGAGAGCACCAGGTCGGCGTCAA
Organism: uncultured Victivallales bacterium; assembly: GCA_964490525.1. GTDB lineage: Bacteria > Verrucomicrobiota > Lentisphaeria > Victivallales > CAZBDL01 > CAZBDL01. The sequence continues at coordinate 1,269 of CAZBDL010000554.1, forward strand.
GCCCCAGGCTCTGCTGCCAGCAGATCTGTCCGACCGTGCCGCCCCGACGCCGGAAGTCCGCCCAGATCCGCTCGCCCTCGTAGAGATCCGCCGACTGCTCCCAGAACATCGCCCGGTGCAGCCGCCGCTCCAGGAAGCCATTGGCGACCATGCCATGGTGTCCCGGCCCGAGGGCGGTGCGAAAGCTGGCCTGCGCCACGCAGGTCAGCGCCGGGAAGACCGGACGGACCATCGCCGGAGCCAAGCTGGCCCAGAAATCCGCCGCCGCACGGTGCCGCCAGAGCTCATGGCCGAGCGCGGCGCATTGGACGACCAGCAGCTTCATGGCCCAGGGCTCCGGTCGGCAAGGACTCAGCCCGTGGCGCCGGGCTGACGGGAAATCGCCACCCGCCCGGTGCGGGCGATCTCGATGATCCCGAATCCGTGCATCAGGCTGACGAAGTCCTCGATCTTGCCGGCCCGCCCGGAGAGCTCGACCGCCAGTTCGTGCGGATGCACGGCGACGATCGTGCCGCCGAAGATCTCGGTGATCTGGATGACCTCGGCGCGCGTCTTGGCCGTGGTCTTGACCTTGATCAGGGCCAGCTCGCGCTCGACGAAGGCATGGCCAGTGAGGTCGGCCACGCTGATCACGTCGACCAGCTTGCGCAACTGCTTGTCGATCTGCTCGATGATCGCGTCGTCACCCGAGGTGACGATGGTCATCCGCGACACCGCCGGATCCTGGGTGGTGTTGACCGAGAGCGACTCGATGTTGTAGCCGCGCCCGCTGAACAGCCCGGCAATCCTGGCCAGCGCCCCGAACTTGTTCTTGACCAGGACCGAAATGGTATGCTGATCCATGACTGGCTCTCCTGTTGGCCGTTTTCGCGCTCCAAGGCCGAACCACACCAATAGCCCCGAATCCGGCAAAGGCAAGGTCACGCCACCAGGCCGACAGGCGAACAAACCCGCCGCAACGGCGGCCCCGTACAATGCAGGAGCCCGTCCGCCCGGTCTCGATTTCTTGCCCCCCTGCCGGGGTGCGAGGATGGGTAGGGGGGCGTCTTGTTCCCGGGGTGTCGCTTCGCTCAACCCCGGGCTAATATCTGTA
>CAZBDL010000555.1:0-2361 GCA_964490525.1 uncultured Victivallales bacterium
GGGGTTCTACGAAGCGGTGATCCGCAAGGTGAGCCGGGCCGGGCTGCTGGTCGACATTCCCGACATGGGCGTCGTCGGCTTCGTCCCGGCGGCCTCCCTGAGCGGCAGCTTCAGCCAGCATGCCGGACGCCTGCTGGCCCGCGAGGGGCACCGCCAGTACCGGGTGGGCGACTTCATCTACCTGCGCCTCGAGCAGGCGGACCTGATCCGCGGGCGCGCCGTCTTCCGTCCCGTGGAGTGACCCTCCGGGCCTGGGCCTGGGCCCGGGGCATGAGGTTGGCGGCAGGCGGGGCGCGTGGCACCATCGGATGCCGTGCCGGTTTTGGCGAAACCGGCATGCCCGGGGGGCGTCCTCCGGCGAGAGAGGGCCAAGTCCAGAGGATCAGGATGAGGGAATGGCCTGGAGCCGTGCGACCGTGCGCGCGCGCCCGAGCAGGGCGGCGGTCTCGTAGATGCCCGCGCCGATGGTGGCCCCGGTGAGGGCGAGACGCAGGGGCTGATTGAGCTTGCCGGGGGCCAGGCCAACGAGATCCTCGATGACATGGATCGCCTTCTCGATCGCGGTTTCGTCCCAGGGCTCGACTTCGGCGAACACCGTGGCCAGGGCATTGAAGGCGGCGGTCACCTGCGGCTGACCATGGATCGCCTTGCGCATGGCCTTCTCGTCGTATTCCCCGGGCAGGTCGCGAAAGAAGTGGCGCCAGGCGGCGATATCAGGCAGCAACTTGACGCGCGACTGGTGCAGGACGGCGACGCGGTCGAAGAAGGCGCGGTCGAGATCCGGCGTCCAGCCCTGGCGGCAGGCCTCGGACCAGGCCAGATCCGCGAACTTCGCCGGGGGCAGCTCCGCGATGTAGCGGCCGTTGAGGTTGAGCAGCTTGACCGGGTCGAAACGGCCGGGCGAGGCGAGGACGCGCTCGATGGCGAAGGCCTCGACCAGTTCGGCGCGGGACATCTTCTCGCGGTCGTCGCCGGGGGACCAGCCGAGCAGGCTGAGGTAGTTGAAGAGGGCCTCCGCCAGGTAGCCCTTCTCGCGGAAGTCGCCGACATAGGCGTCGCCGTCGCGCTTGCTGTAGGGCTTGCCCTGGGCGTTGACGATCATCGGCAGATGGGCGTACTGCGGCGCGGCCGCGCCGAGCGCATGGAAGAGCAGGACATGGCGGTAGGTGTTCTCGACATGGTCGTCGCCACGCACGATGTGGGTGATGCCCTGAGCGATGTCGTCGCAGACGTTGGCCAGGTGGAAGACGGGATTGCCGTCGGCGCGCACGATAACCTGATCCTTCATCGTGTCCATGGGCTTGGCCAGTTCGCCCTTGACGAGGTCGCGGAAGACCACCTCCCGGCGCGTGAACGCAAACGTCGCGCAGCCCTCAAAGGTGAAGCAGCCCCGGCCCGCGAGCAAGCCGCCGATCTCATCGTCCAGCGAAAACAGGCATTGCCCGCCCGCGTCGAGGATCCGCAGCCCGCGGAAGCCGGCGAGGGCGGCGCTCGTCTCCACCGGCTTGCCCTTGGCGCTGAGCTGGGCGAAAGCGATGCCGTTCTGGTTGATGACCACCGGGGTCTCTGGATGGACCGCCAACGCCATCGTGCCGACGGTGCGGAGATGGGGGTTGCCGTCGTCGCCCCAGGGAAGTCGGAAGAGAACGGGGCCACCCTCGCCGGCCCGGTAGGCATGGCCTGTCGCGAGCAACCGCGCCGCCGCCGCCACGTGCTCCGCAGCGTGGGCGCTCTGGAGGAAGATCGGCCCGTCATGCCCGAGCCCGAGCCAGTCCATGCAGGCAAGCAGGGCCTCGACCGCCTCCGCCGTCGACCGCTCCCGGTCGGTGTCCTCAATGCGCAGAAGGAATTCCCCGCCCGCATGACGCGCCAGCAACCAATTGAAGATGGCAGTGCGGATGTTGCCGATGTGGACCTTGCCCGTCGGCGACGGGGCGAAGCGGACGCGCATGCCCATGACCCGGGTCCCCTGGATATGGTGGATGGAGGCGAGGAACGCTCAACGTTCAACGTTCAGGGCTCAGGTAGCACCGTGAATTCGGCGCGACCTGGGGCTAGGCGCTGAAGGCTGGCAACGTCACCATACCCGGGAAGCCCGTCATTGCAACTTGAGCCTCTTGCAAAACCTCCCGTGACGGCGCGGCCGACCGATTGCGGATGAATGCCGCGTTTCGGAGGCGGAAGCGATGCTGAAGCCATCGTTGACGCCTCCGAAACGATGGCAGTCGCCGCAAGCGGATGCCGCCCGGAGGGTTGCGGCGGGGGAACCGCGTCTCCATCCTCTGGCGCCGGGGGACGGACGGCACGCGGTACGCCCCCCGGCGCCAGAGGCGTATCCGCGGCTCCCGCGCTCGCAACGCC
>CAZBDL010000556.1:0-2355 GCA_964490525.1 uncultured Victivallales bacterium
TTGTTCCCGGGGTGTCGCTTCGCTCAACCCCGGGCTAATATCTGTAACCCCTCCGGGGTTCCGGGCTGGTCGCAGATCCCGGCCCACAGGGGCGGGATTTATCCGCCAGGGGCGGATTGACAGAGGTTCGCCCGTCCGCCGGTTGGCGGACGGGGATCCTATCCTATGCCGCCGAGGGGTCGGCTACTGGAGGCGAAGGGCGCGCAACTCGCCGGGATACATCGTCAGGGGCAGCTTGCCGTCCTTCGGCGTGAGCTTGGCGCCGGTGACGGCATCGGTCAGCGTCTTGTCCGCGGGCAGGGTCAGGACCACCTCCTTGCCGGGGGCGAGGCCGGTGTTGACCACGGCCAGGTAGGTGCCATGGGCGTCGGCCGGGATCTCGCGGACGACGACCTCGGGATCGGAGGCGGCATCCGGGAGGATGCGGCTGGGCAACGCCGGCAGCGCCAGGAAGGCGGCGTTGAAGGCGCGCACATAGCGGGGAAAGCCCCGGGCCATGGAGTTGCCGTTGAGGTAGCCGAGGTAGCGCGGGTCGCCGTTGGCCATGGCGCGGGCCTCGGCCATCATGCAGTAGGGGCCAGCGCGGTCGACGTCGGAGACGAAGTAGCCCATGATATCCTTGTCCTGTGCGTCGTGCATCATGTTTTCGTTGAGGGTGTAGTGGCGGACGAGGGCAAGTCCGGCACCGCTGCGGAAGGCATCGAGCGCCGCCGGGTCGGCGACGGAGTAGAGGCGGTTGAAGGAGTAGGAGACGAGGGTGCCGTCCTGGCCCCGGTGGTTGGCCGGGTCGGGACCGGGGCAGGCGTGCTGCCACTCCCACTCGCCCCAGGTGGTGCCGATCGGCGAGAGCATGACCTTGGCGTAGAGCCGGTCGTGCACCGCCTGGGCGTAGTCGACCGGCGTGCGCTTCTTCGGCAGGCTGGCCATGGCCTGCTGCCAGGCCGGAATATCGTCGGTGACGATGACATTGCCGGGCAGGCTGGCCCCGGGCTCGCTGGCGTCGGTGGTCAGCAGCACGATGGCCTGTTCGTTGACGCCGTTCTCGCGCAAATGCCGGGCCAGCGCCGCGAGGAAGGCCTGGCGCTTGCCGAACCACCAGGCGTAATAGGCGTCAAGCTTCGCCCGGTCGGCGGCGAGGGCTTCGCGGGTGGCCGGGACACCGGTCTCGCTGGCGTAGAGGGCGAGGTTGGCGTCGCTGAAGCTGATCGGCATCTGGGTCGGCCGCGGCCGCAGCCAGACGCCGAGGAAGTTCACCAGGTCCTTGTGGCGGACGACGGTGGCGTCGAGCATCCGCTTCGCGTCCGTCAGGGCGTCCGGGTCGAGGATGTCGATGTGCGCATTCTTCTCGAGCCACGCGATTTGGGTGTAGACCGGCTTGTTCTTGAGCGTGCGGACGATTTCCTTCTTGCCGGCCGCCTTGGCGCCGGTGCCGCCGCCGTACTCGTAGTAGGGCAGGACGTAGAGGTCCGGGTGCTTGGCGGCCAGGGTCTCGAGCATCAGGCGCCAGCGCTGCGGCGACGAGGACGCCACGAACCAGTCGGGATCGCCCGCGTCCCAGCCCTGGTTGTGCCCGAACTCAAGCAGGTCCTTGCTGAAGGTGTTCATGCCGAGGAAGCGCAGGTTCCGCATTTTGAACTCGAACCAGGTGTTCGGGTCGTCGAAGCCGCGCTCCTCGGGCTTGTCGGCGCCGTGCGGCACCGAGACGACGCCGTCGGCCATCTCCTCGCGGCAGAAGATGTGGCGGCGCGGCAGGCCCGCCGGGGGATAGTTGAGGGTGACGAAATAGGCCTCCGGATCCGCTACCTCGTAGAGGGCAATCTTCGCCGCCGCCGCCCCCGCCGAGAGCGGGTCATTGTTCCGGTCGGTCTGGGAGATGACAACCCAGAAGCCCTCTTCGGGCGTCATCGGCCGCACCTTGCTGCCGCGCAGGCTGTCAAATGCCGGGAAGCGGTCATGCAGGTAGAAGAACTGGCTCCAGCGACGGTACTCGCCGGCCAGCGGATAGCGCAGCGACTCGGGATTGTTGTTGACATACTTGCCGATCACCGTGTCCCCGACCGCCTGCCCGGTGGCCAGGCCGCTGCCCGTCTCGCAACCCCGGTTCTGGATGAACATCGCCCGCGCGACGTCCTCTGGATAGTCGACCGTCAGCACGTAGGCGGCCCCCGCCTTGAGCCCCTTGCCCTGCCCGAGGCGGAAGGCCATGAAGCGCGCGGTGTCGCCCACCGTCAGGACGCGGCACTTCTGACCCAGGATCTCCTGGACCTCGCTTGCCCCCGTTGCCGGGTAATGGCGCATCCGTTCCCCGAGGTCGGCGGCGCAGTCGACCTCGTCCACCAGCTTCAGCGCGGCATA
>CAZBDL010000557.1:0-2348 GCA_964490525.1 uncultured Victivallales bacterium
AGCGGCGCCTCGCCGCCTAGCACCTGCGCCCCACTGGCCGCGTGAATAATTCAGGGTAGGTCATGCCATGGTGCCGTTCGCCCTCCATCCCCGGACGATGCTGTTGCTGGTCTTTGCCGCCATCGTCATCGGCGTCACGCTAAGCGTGCGCCTGCTGCGCCTCGACGAGCGCATTCGGGGGTTGTCGCCCAAGGGGGGGAGCCGCCTGCTGGCCATCCTCTGGGTGGGGGCGCTGGCCCTGGTCACCGCCGTAATTGTCCTGGCGCCGCCCGGCGACGGCAGCCGCCAGTCCCCGGCCATCAAGGCGATCGTCATCGCGGTCTGCTGGCTGATCGCCGTCTTCGCCTTCACCCCCCTAGGGAAGCGTTGGCGTGATCGGAAGCTCCTGCCCGAGAAGACCGCCAGGACCGCCATGGTGGTCCTGCTGTTCCTGATCCTGGCGGCATTTCTGGTCGTCGCCGTGGCGGCTGGCGGCGGCATGGCCGGCATTATCGTCGCCAGCGTCGTGATCCTGATCGGCTGGCATGCCGGCCGCGACTGGCTCAAGGCCCGCCAGGGCCATCGGCGCAAGCGGAGAAAAAGGAAGCCCGAAGACCAGCCGCCCCTCGCCACGCCCAAGGAACCGGCTCGCCGCCACCAGACGCCATCCCCGTCAGACAGGAAATAGGAACGGGGCACCCCCCTGAAGCTTGGCGCACGTCTGCGATCCAGACGAAATCCTGACCGCCGATCCCAGGGGAGCGCGGGAGGGTGCCGTGCTTCCGGCAGGCGGCACCTACTTGCCGCCCACCGCACGTGCGACTCGGCCATAGGCGTCGCGGGTGTCGATCCGCACCGTCCGGACATAGAGACGGTAGACGTCATCGCCCGTGCGGTGATCCGGCCAGACCAGGCGGAATGTACCGTCGGCGGCGGCGTATCCGTACACTTGGTCCCCGCCCGGCTCGCGATCCTGCGACCACGCCGTCGGCACGGTGTTGGTGGCGGCATTGACCTGCAACGGGATGGCCCAGGTCTCCCCGCCGTCGGAGGACCAGGTGAACATGACATTGAAGGCGTTCGAGCTTGTGCTCAGGTTGAAGTACTGCAGGCCGACGATGCTGTCTTGGTTGACCATCACGCTGATCATCCCTCCGGCGCTCCAGGCGTTGTCCGGATAGGGTGGGCGGATATCGCGGGGTTCGGTCCAGGTCAGGCCGCCATCGTCGGAGGTGACGGCCTGCAGGATCGCGGGAAGCCCGGTGCGGGGGCGGCTCATGACGATGACCATGCGTTCCTTGCCGTTGACGGTGACAATGCCGCCGGAGATGGAGCGGGAGCTGTCGCCGCCCTGGGCCTTGACGCCATTGAGGTCGCAGACGAGGATGGGCTGGGAGAACGTGACGCCGCCGTCGGTGGACCGGAAGACAAAGATGTCTCGCCGGGAGCCGGCATAGACCCCGTCCTCGGCGATGATCCGGTTCTGCGATCGCCCGAAAATGACCAGCGTGCCATCCGCCATGACCAGGGGGGGGCCGTCGACAAATCCCTTGGCGAAGTCCGCGCCGGTGTTGAAGACCGTCGACGCCCAGGTGTCGCCGTCGTCCCGCGACCGGACAACCTCGATCTTGCTCTCGCTGAAGACGCGTCCGGCATGGTAGATGCTGCCAGCGTAGGGGCTGACGGGGTTGCGGTCGACGGCCACATGGGGGTGGTCATAATAGGTGGTGCCGATCAGCCGTCCCGCTTCCCATGTCCCGTCGGCCAACTTCGCGCGCCGGTAGCCGATCCGACTGGGCGATTTGTCCATGTAGAACCAATGCGCCCAGCCGTTGTTTCCGTAGAAGCAGTCCGGATCCCCGGAGTCGTTCTGCCGGGTGACTGCCCAGGATGCGCCGCCATCGGCGGTGGTGAAGGCCACCGTATGCTGTTCCCGCCCGTTCTTGGCGGTGATGACCATCCGGTCGGGATCGGTGGGATGGCAGCGCAGGTCCGACTGGTATTGGTTCAGCGGTTCTGTCGCGAGAAACGCCCCGACATTGACTTCCGGGCCCATCGTGGCCTCGGCGGCAAGGCCGATGCCCGACATGGCCGGGATGGCCATGATCATTGCCATCAAGAATTTATGCACGGGATATGGCCTCCTTGCCAATGGTCTCGTAATCGTCCTGACGCCAGAACAAAACGCCAAGAACATTCGTCATTCACTTCTGCGGCGGTTGATTGGCGAGATCTGGGCCGTGCTTGGTTGTTGCTCTCCTACAAGGGATTTCTTCGACCCCTGCCGGGGTCGGGACATGGTTTTGGATCGGGCTTCCGGGGGTGTCGGGTGCTGGCGCACCCTCAACCCCCGGCTAATGTCTGCAACC
>CAZBDL010000558.1:0-2342 GCA_964490525.1 uncultured Victivallales bacterium
TCGTCGGTGCCGATCTGCTTGATGTCGGCCTCGGTGATCTCCTTGGCACCGTCCGCGTCTTCGCCCTTCTTGCCCTTGGCGAAACGGTCGAGCAGGCGGCGCATCAGGCCGGTCGGCTTCTTGCCGCCCGCCTGCCGCTGCTGCTCCTCGGCCTGGCGGGCCAAGTGCTCGGCCGCCGGCAGCATGTCCCAATAGTGGAGGAAGGCGTTGCGGTCGGCACCGATGTCGACGAAGGCCGCCTGCAGCGTCGGCTCGTGGTTCTGGATGCGCCCGAGGTAGACGGATCCCGCCACCACGCCCCGCTGGGTGCGCTCGATCTGGTATTCCTCGAGGCGGTCGCCATGGAGCATCGCCACCTGGGTCTCGAGCTTCTCGCAGTTGACGACGATCGTCTTCTTCTCCCGCTTGCCCTTGGGCTGGGGATCGGTCTCGGGAATGTCCTCCTCGTCGGCGTGGTCGGCGTGGTCCGCCCGCCGTCCTTCCTGCTTCCGGCCCTCGGACCGACGCCGGTCAGGCCGACGGCGGCCACGGGAGCGGGAAGGCGGGCGCTGGCCCTCCGTCTGGTTCTTGGGTGCTTCCCCTTCGCGGGGTGTCGCGGGGGCGCGGTCGATCTGTTCTTCCGGGTTATTTTCCTGGTTCATCATGGCTTGTCTTCTGCTTGATGGGTTATGTCTTGGGTGACGGGCAGATGGCTGCCCGGGGCCAACGGATGGCCCCTGAGGTATTCGGCGGCGGACATGTCCCGGCCGCCTTCCGGGATGACGCGGGCAATGGCCAGGACACCCCGACCGGTGGCGACGGCCCAGCCCTGGCCGTCGGCCTGCAGCACCTCGCCGGGGTCGCCGGTCCCGGGCAGGGCATGGCCCGCTGTGATCTTCACCTGCCGGCACGCCCCCCCCTGCGCCCGGACAAAGCTCATCCCGGGCCAGGGATGATAGGCGCGGACCTTGCGGGCGAGGACGTCCGCCGGTTCACGCCAGTCGAGGTTGCCATCGGCCTTGACGATCTTCCGGGCATGGCTGGCCCGTGCCGGATCCTGCGCCACCGCCGGCAACTCCCCGGCGGCGATGCGCAACAGCGTCCCGACGACCTGCCGTCCGCCCAACTCGCCCAGCGCCCGCTCCAGGTCGTCCGCCCGCATCTCCGGCGTGATCGGGCAACGGAACTGGGCATAGACCGGGCCGGTGTCGAGCCCCTTCTCCATGCGCATGAAGGAGACCCCGCTCTCCGCCTCGCCGGCGAGGATTGCGGCGGGGATGGGCGCCGCGCCCCGGTGGGCCGGCAGCAGGGAGGCGTGGAGATTGACGCAACCCAGCCGCGGCAAGGCGAGGAGCCGCGCGCCCAGGAGCTGCCCGAACGCCGCCACGAAGATCACGTCCGGCGCCAGCCGCTGCACATGGCCGAGAAAGTCCTCGCGATTCACCGAGCCCGGCTTCTCGGCATGCCGCCCCCGTTCATGGAGCCAAGCTCCGACCGGCGTCGGCTGCAACCGACGATGACGCCCCGCCGGCCGGTCCATCTGGGTGCCGATCCCGACCAGCTCGATCTCCTGCGCCGCGCACAGCGCGGACAAGGCCGGAATCGCGATCGCGCCGGATCCGAGGAAATACAGCTTCAGCAAGGGAGGGCCCGGGGTTCGCTGGGAGCCCGGACCACGGAACGGCACGGCCACCTCGCGCAGCCTTCGCGCCATCTCCAGGCCAAGGCCGATGGAAATGCATCTGTCTCGAGAACAGCCATACCATACACCCGGTTTGCCGCCGCGGCAATGGCCCCCGGTTTGCCAACCGCCCGAACCGGGGATAGCGTATGGTGTGCGTGGAGGAGGAAGCCATGGAAACAGGGACGGGGCATGGCCCGACGGCACCGGAATCGGCTCGCTCGACCAACCGTGTCCAGGAGTTGCCGTCGGTCGTGGTGGTTGACGCGGATAAATGCGTCAACTGCCACGCCTGCATTGCCGCCTGTCCGGTCAAGTACTGCAACGACGGCAGCGGCGACCATGTGGTAATCGACGCGAACACCTGCATCGGCTGCGGACAATGCATCCGTGCCTGCACACACAAGGCGCGGGAATACCACGACGACTTCGCGCCGTTCCTGGCGGACCTGGCGGCCGGGGTGCCGATGGTGGCCATCGTTGCGCCATCGGCGGCCTCCGGCTTCCCCGGCCAGCTTCCCAACCTCATCGGCTGGCTGGAGCGCCAGGGCATCAAGGCCGTGTTCGACGTCAGCTTCGGCGCCGAATTGACCGTCTACTCGATGCTCCATCTCCTCCGCCAGAGGACGATGTCAGCCCCGCTGATCACCTCGCCCTGTCCGGCCTTGACCACCTATATCGG
>CAZBDL010000559.1:0-2340 GCA_964490525.1 uncultured Victivallales bacterium
ATGGGGCATGGGGCATGGGGCATGGGGCATGGGGCATGGGGCATGGGGCATGGGGAAACGCAGAACGAGGAACGCGGAGCGCGGATATAATGCGGAGCACGGATGGATGTAGCGCGGAACGCGGACGGGCACGAGGGATATTGACCTGAAATCTGAAATCCCCGGCACCCCGGAGGGGTGGCAGAAATTAGCCGGGGGTTGAGCGAGTTTGCGAGCGACACCCCCGGAAAAGACGCGCCCCCTCCCTGGCACCCCGGCAGGGGTGCAAGAGACAGCAACAGAGACGGACGGGAAAAGATGATGACGAGGACGAGGACGGGAGATGCCACGAATCACCTCCCCCCTAAACCCTGAAACCCTGCCCCCTAAACCCTGAAACCCTGAACCCTGAAACCCTGAACCCTGAAACCCCTTCCCCATGTCCCCATCGAATCAAAAAGGCGAGATCAAGGATCTGCTCACCAACAAGAAGGCGTTCCACGACTTTCAGATCCTGGAGCGCTTCGAGGCGGGCCTTGCCTTGCGGGGCACCGAGGTGAAGAGCTGCCGCGGGCGGAACCTGTCGGTGGCCGACTGCTTTGTGCGCTTCACCGAGGGCGAGGCGATCCTGCTCAACCTGCACATCGCGCCCTACGAACACGGCAACCGCTTCAACCACGACCCAAAGCGGCCGCGTCGCCTGCTCCTGCATCGGCGCGAGATCCGGCGGCTCGCCCAGATCCTCAAGGAGAAGGGCGGGACGGTCGTGCCATTGCGCTTCTATCTGAAGGATGGCCGGGTAAAGGTCGAGCTCGGCCTGGCCAAGGGCAAGACCAAGGGCGACCGGCGCGACGACCTGCGCCGCCGCCAGGACACCATGGAGACGCGCCGCGCCCTCAAACGCTAGCCACGCCCCGTCCCACCCGGCTTCTTCTCCGACTACGCCGGCCCCCACCGCCCCACCGCCCCACCGCCCCACCGCCCCACCCACAGGAGTCCCGCCATGAGCAATGCCGCCGACGGCATGAATTACGCCCCCAAGGGCAAGCCCCGTCCGGTGGTCGGGCCCGGTGAATTCGTCTTCGCCGCCGCGCACCTCGACCACGGGCACATCTACGGACAGTGCAACGCACTCCGCGAGGCGGGTGCCGAACTGCGCTACGTCTACGATCCGGAGCCCGCGCGCGTCAAGCGCTTCCTCGAGACCTATCCCGGCGTGACCGCGGTGCGCTGCCTGGACGAGATCCTCGACCGTCCCGAGGTCCGCCTGGTCGCCGCCGCCGCCATCCCCAACGAGCGCGGCCCGCTCGGCTGCCGGGTGATGCGGGCGGGCAAGGACTACTTCACCGACAAGACGCCGTTCACCGCCATGGCCCAGCTCGACGAGGCCCGGCGGGTCGTCCGCGAGACCGGCCGCAAGTACTACGTCTACTACAGCGAGCGCCTCCATGTCGAATCCGCCGAGCATGCCATGGCGCTGGTCCGCGACGGCGTCATCGGCCGCGTCCTGCAGGTCATCGGCCTCGGTCCGCACCGCCACGGCCCGGCCGGATCGCGTCCCGACTGGTTCTACCGCCGCGCGCAGTACGGCGGCATCCTCTGCGACATCGGCAGCCACCAATGCGAGCAGTTCCTCGCCTACACCGGATCGACCGACGGCGTCGTCACCGACGCCCGCACCGCGAACTACGCGCACCCCGACCATCCCGAGTTCGAGGACTTCGGCGAGGCCAAGATCGAGGGCGACAGCGGCGCCTCGTTCTTCTATCGTGTCGACTGGTTCACGCCGGACGGCCTGCGCACCTGGGGCGACGGCCGCACCATCATCCTCGGGACGGACGGCTACATCGAGCTGCGCAAGTACCTCGACGTCGCCCGCGACGCCCAGGGCGACAACCTCTATCTCGTCACCCACCGCGGCGAACAGCATCTCCAGCTCGCCGGCCAGGTCGGCTTCCCCTTCTTCGGGGCCTTCATCCGCGACTGCCTCGCGCGCACCGAGACGGCGATGACCCAGGCGCACGTCTTCAAGGCGGCGGAACTCTGCCTGCGCTGCCAGGAGCTGGCCGACCGCCGGCGGCAGGCGGCGGGAGAAGACCGGAAGGCCACGCGCCAGGCAAGGTGATGGGCCCGGACAGGATCAGGCAGAGGCCGGGCGAGATCCGGCATTGCTTTTCCGTGGCTTGCGGCCCACGGCCTTTCCCTGGGAGGGCCTGGCGAGGTCGATGCGGAGGCTGGCGATGCCGTGGGGGGGGATGGTGACGGTGACGACGTCGCCGCGGAGCTTGGCAGTGGACTTCGGAAGGGGCCGTTCCATGAGGTCGGTCTCGGTGGCCCGGACGGGCTGGCCGAGGGTCGCGG
>CAZBDL010000560.1:0-2331 GCA_964490525.1 uncultured Victivallales bacterium
GATCGGTGTAGACGGTCGCGACCTTGGGCTTGGCGGTGAACGGATCCGGGGCCAGTCCGACCTCGTCGTTGCCGATGGCGAACTGCGAGCCGCAGGCGATCGGCTCCACATCCTCCTTGTCGTCCCGGTAGGTGGCGGTGACCGCCACGGGGGCGGCGGGCATGGTGACGGTGGTGCTGGCGGCGGCGGCATTGGCGAGGTTCGCAATGTCACCGATCCAGGCGTCGAACAACTGGCCTGCAGGCGGGCCGTCGGCGGCGATCGCCACCATCGCGCCCGCAGCATGGCTGCCTGAGCCGGTGCCGTTGGTCACCGTCAGGAGAAATGTCGGGGGTGGTGGCTCGTCGGGGGAATGGCCGCGGAAGACGATTTCGGCGACATTGCCGGAGGATCCGGCCGGCGCGAGATAGCGGACATGGCGGAAGGCGGTCGACACGCTGACGGCGGCCGTCGTCCAATCCCCGGGGGGACGTGAGCCGACGGCGAGGAGGTTGACGGCCCCAGTGAAGCCGGGGTTGTCGGCGCCCTGGAAGATGCCGCCGATCATGCGGTCGCGCATGGCTTCGTCAAGTCCGGGATCGGCGTCGGTGCGTGGGTGATAGCGGATTTCGGTGATGATGTGGGGCGATTCGAGGTCGAGGCCGACCCAGGCGCCGGGATTGGTCTGGACGTCGTAGAACGTGTTGGTCTTGCCGTCGAACACCTTGTCCGGGCCGGTGTCGCCCCATAGCGGGCCGCCGTCGCTGATGACGGAACCGTCGAGGTCTTCGGTTGTGCCGGCCGTCCGGTAGGTGGCGGTGACGGCCACGGGGGCGGCGGGCATGGTGACGGTGGTGCTGGCGGCGGCGGCATTGGCGAGGTTCGCAATGTCGCCGGTCCAGGCTTTGAAGGTCTGGCCTGCGGGTGGGGCGTCGGCGGTGATCGCCACCACCGCGCCTGCGGCATGGTTGCCCGAGCCGGTGCCGTTGGTCACGGTCAGGGGGTATTTGGTGCCGGGATCGAGCAAGCCCAGCAAGGCGTCGATTTCGACATCGGCGAGCAGCCGACCGCCTTCGCCGCTGTAGTGGACGCCGTCCGCAGCCAGTTCATAGAAGCGGACTGGATGGGTGGCGTAGTTCCAATCGAGCTGGTCATTGGCGAGGCGGCGGGAATTGACGGCGAGGACATGGGGATCGGCGGCGGCGATGGCGGCATGCAGCCCGGCCTGGCGGTCGAAGGCGGCGCGCGAGCCGGCGGTGTTGCCCGCCATGGTCTCGATGTGCATGTCCGGGTCGCAGAAGAGGATGACCGGCAGGGACGGATTGCCGCTCCAGGCACGGAGCATGGCGATGACCGCGAGGAGGTTGTCGCGGTAGGTGTCGATCGTGTACGGGGCGAACATCATGTCGGGCTTCAGGTCGTTGGCGCCGTAGTGGAGCATGACCGCGTCATAGGGGCCGAAGGCGGCGAACATCGCCCCGGCGTCGGCATGGTCGGCGAGCAGGTCCATGGTGCGGTAGCCGCCCTGGGAGAAGCTCTGGATGGTCATGCCGCCGGGATCGTCGGGGCGCCGGAAACGCACACCGACGTAATCGGCCCCGGCCGCATTGCTGCCCTTGATTTCCAGTTGGAGGTGAGTTCGCGTCGCGAAGTCGAGTGGGCCGACAAGGGTGGACAGGTACTCCCCGGAACTGTTGCCGAGGCCCATGGCGGTGGTTCCGGAGCCGGAGGCGGCGGCGAAATGGTCGACACCCTCGGCGCTGTCGGTCGGGAGCGTCCGCCAGGCCAGTTCGCCACTGCCGCTGAACGAGCGGGCGAACAGTTGCGCATAGGTGGCCTGGGTCTTGCCCCAGTAGGTGGTGGCGGTTGGCGCCTGCACGGCCGGGTCGAGGTTGTTGGCGTTGACATCGAGCTTGATCAACTGCCCGTAGGCGTCGGCCTGGCTCCAGCGTTCGACCATCTGCATGTTGGGCAGCTTTTGGGCGGTGGGAGCCGGGCTTGCCCCGAGAACCGGCCCGGCAGGCCGGGATCCGCGCAGCAGGAAGTCGGCAACATTGGTTGCCGGATCGCCGCTGCCGTAGCTGCCGTTGACCGCCACGATGCTTTCCCCGACCTTGCCATAATGCAGGAAGAACCGGTAGTTCAGCCGGGGCACGTAGGCCCGACCGCCGCCGCCGGGACAGGTCTCCTGCGAGTCGCCGAACATGGCGAGGCGCACATTCTGCGTCGCTCCCTTGGCCAGGATGGCGGCAAACACCGATGCATCCTGGCAGGACAGGACGGGAACCTGGTCATAGGTGGGATAATCGCCGAGGTCGGCGACGATCTCCTGGGCCTGTCCCGACAGCCCGA
>CAZBDL010000561.1:0-2329 GCA_964490525.1 uncultured Victivallales bacterium
CAGGAAGCCGGGCTCGCGGGGAAACCGGATGCGCAGGCGGTTCCCGTCGGCGGCAAAGCGGGTGCCTTCCGGCGCATACACCCCGAACCGCCGGTCGGCGGCCTCGATGGCGATGCGGTCGCCCGTCATGGCGGCGGGCGCGGGACGGCCATCCCGGCCCAGCAGGCGGCTGCCGGGAGGAAGCCCCAGATCCGGGCTCAGGCCCCGGGTCTCGATCCAGGCAAAGGGCAGGCCCTGGCCCAGGGTGACGCGCATCGCGCGGGTCGGCGACTCGGCCAGCTCGAAGGCCACCAGCCAGTCGCTCCAGTCGGCGGCGCGGGCATCGGTCGGGGCAAACCCCTCGGCCCCGATCCGCACGGGTTGCCCCAGCTCCATCCGCGTGCCGTCGGCGCTCCAGGCGACCGGCTGGAACACCTCCAGCCCGGCGGCGTCCGCCTTCACGGTGAACGGATAGGCCCACAGCTCCCCCGCAAAGCGGTCCGCCAGCAGGTTCGTCCACCAGTCGTTGGTCGGCACCGGGCGATCCGCCGCCTGCGGCGTCAGGTAGATGGCCCGGTCGCGCCACATCCGCGTCACCTCGGCCCCCTCATGCTCCGGGGGGAATTCCGCATGGCTGCCCCGGCCGACGGGAATCGCCGTCTGACCCTGGCCCACCGTCGCGACGAGGCCCGCCAGGGTGAACAGCAGCGTCCGGATGCGGCTATTCATAGCGGATCTCGTCAAGGTAGAAGACGGTGGGGCCGGAGGGCTGGCCGCCGAGGACAAAATAGAAGCCGCTCTTGATGCGCGAGAGGTCGAGTCCGGCCAGGGGGATGCGGTATTCCTGCCAGGCGGCGGTGAGGACGGCATCCTTGATCTCGCCCTTGGCGGTGTCGAAGAAGGGCTGGTCGCGGTCGATCATGCCGAAGCCGAAGCTGACCTTCTCGCCGCCCGTCTCGCCGCGGGCATGGAAGACCAGCGCCGCGGCATCTTCCAGGTCGTAGCCCCCGGGCTGCCCGCCCCAGTCGTTGGCGGGATGCTGCCAGACCGCGCCCACCCATCCCCCGGCATCCCGGTAGGTCACCTTCAGGCAGGTCCTGCCGGCCTGGGGATTCTCCGCCCAGCCCGGGGCCATGGCCAGCATGCCATGGTTGCCCATGAATCCCGACGCCACATAGGGGCGCGGGGCGGCCGGCGGCTCGTCGTCGTAGATCGCCAGGGGCAGGCCGCGCCGCTCTCCCGGGGTGGCCTGCGGCGCTCCCGGGGGGCGGACCGCCAGCGAGCGCTGGGCGATGGACAGGTTGGGAAACGTATCGCGGGCAAGCACATACACCTTGATGACGCCGGTCACCGCCGGGGCCTGGATCTGCCATTCCCCGGCGGCATCGCGGCGCGAGGCGAGCGGCAGCACCGCATCCCGTTGCCGCCGGTCCCCGACGCGATGGTTGTAGCGGAACTCCACCTCCAGGGGCTCGCCTTCCGGATCCCGCAGCGCCAGCGACACCGGCACCCACTCGCCCGCCGCGGCCGTGTCGCGGGCCAGGCGGAACTCCTCCACGGCCGGCGGGGCGTTGGCCGCCGGCTTGCCCGCATAGGCCTGGCGGACCGCCCAGTAGGATGGACGGAAGGCCTTGCCGACCATCAGGTTCAGCCAGATGCCGCCATGGTTCTCGTCGTCGCCGAAGTTGAACACGAAGCCGCCCAGGCATGTCGGCTGTGCCGGCCACCATTCGCTGCCGCCCCGGAGGATCGTGTCGAACTTCTCGGCATCGTCCGGCTCGATGCCCAGCCCGTTGCGGTCCTTCGGCGCATCCCATTCGCCGCGCGGGCCGAACTCCGTGTAGAGGATCGGCTTGTCCACCCCCAGCCGCCGCACCTCGCCGGGAATCGCCTGGATGCCGGGGCCGTAGGTGTTGACGCCGTAGATGTCCAGCGAGGGGCAATGGTCGCGCCAGTAGGGCCAGGCCAGGGTCCAGGCGTCGGCCGAGACCACCGGATGTGCGGGGTCCTCGCGCTTGATGGCGACGATCAGGGCCTCGAGGTACTGCGCATAGGCCACCTTCTCCGCCTCCGTCGCCATGTTGAGGATGACTTCATTGCCCAGGCCCCAGGCGAGCAGGGCAGGATGGTCCTTGAAGCGGCGCACCCAGGCCAGGGTCGCCTCCCGCTGCGCCGCCTTGCCCGCGTCGTCCGTCACATAGTTGAAGCTGTCGTCGCCCTCCGACCCGGCCCGGCCATGGCGCAGCCAGAGGCCGAGGATGACCTTGAGGCCATGCGCGGCGGCCGTGTCGAGGAGCAGCCCGGTGTCCTCGCCGCAGCCCCAGTTGCGCAGGCAGTTGACGCCCAGATC
>CAZBDL010000562.1:0-2327 GCA_964490525.1 uncultured Victivallales bacterium
TTTGCCGCCGATGGCCAGGAGTATTGGCTGGGCCCGGATGACCTGGCCGACCTGTCCCTGCCGCGCATGCTGGCGCGCGGACGACTCGACCGCGCGGGGCGACTCCTTGACCTGGCCGAGAAGGATCGCGAAAAGGATCCGGGCCGGGCCTCCTACCGGGCCCGTGAGGCCGTTGCCGCCGTGGCGGAGATTGATCCCGGACCGGCCCCCATGGAGCAGGTCGAGGGCGGCGAGCTGGTCCGCCGGGCCGAGGCCCTTCTGGCACGGATCGAGACCGACCTGGCCGCGTCCGGACAGGTCATCTACCGCCACACCGCGTTGCCCCGCGAGGATGTCGCCTGGCATCTCGCCCAAGGCCATATCCTGTTCCAGCGACGGCTCTGGCTGCGTCCCGACCAGGTCTGCGACCGCTGCCAGGGATCCGGCACGCTGGGTTGCCCGGACTGCGGCGCCCGTGGCCGCATCAAGCAACCCTGCGCGGCCTGCGCCGGAACCGGCAAGCTGGTCTGCCCCATCTGCGAGGGCATCGGCAGCAAGGCCTGCCCCGCCTGCCGCGGCCGCGGCGCCCTCGGCCGCACCTGCCGACGTTGCCACGGACGCGGCTCCACCATCGAGTACCGCTACGACTACCCCTCCTGGGGATGTTCCCCCCGGATCGTCATCGGCAAAGGCTCGACGATCGTCATCCCCGGAAGCCCCTTCTCCTACGGATATGGCGGGTATCCCGTGTCCGTGACCTGCTTACGGTGCGGTGGCAGTGGCCGCGAGGAGAGGCCTTGCCCGACCTGCGGCGGGCGGGGCACCGTGTCCTGTCCCAAGACGGTCTCGTGCCAGCTTTGCCAGGGGATCGGCTTCACCTGGGAAACTTGCCCGCGCTGCCAAGGTCGCCGCGAGATCACCTGCGAGACCTGTTCCGGCGCGGGCTACCAGGGCGAGCCTCAGCAACGTCCCGAGGCCGTCGCCCCGGAACCGGGTTCGCCGCCCGCCGCCGGGGTCTTGGCCGTGCCCACGCCCTGAATGAAGGCGGGTGCTTAGCCTGAATTATTCATAAAAAAGGCGAGAAAAACAGATAAATCAATGGTAAATAAGGAATTACAAGACGAAATCAGGCTCGCCTTTTTTACCGGAGGCGCGGCCATTGGGGCGTCCGCCTGTCGGCGGATTGGCTTCAGCTTGCGGTGGTCACCACAGCGGCGCCTCGCCGCCTAGCACCTGCGCCCCACTGGCCGCGTGAATAATTCAGGTTAGGCGAAAACCAGCCGGTGCCAGTAGGCTGGCTGATGGAAGGCCAGCGTCGGGAAGGGAGCGCTGGCCGAGCATTCCGGCGTCTTGCCCCAGGCCCGGTTGTAGTTGTAGCGGCAGACGCAGAAGCTGCCGACCGCTCCCCGGAACTCCGGAGCAACCCCAAGGCTCGCCAAGGGGACCCGCAAGGTCCCCTGCCAGCCGGAGAGGTCGCCGGCGTCGAACCGCTCCGCCGTCGCCCGCAGGCCCAGGTCGCAGCCCAGGTCCACGTCGGCATAGCGGCCCGCCCGCAGTCCCTCCGCCTCCGGAATCGCATATTCCAGCGTGGCCAGCGACGGCGTCACGTGCGCCTCCACATAGCGCTCGCTTCCCGCAGGCTGGAAGAAAAGCTCCAGCACGTCGCCCTTCAGCCAGGTCCGGTCGTTCCGCCCGACGGCGCTGCTGGCCACGTCCGAATCCACCATCAGGCCGCGGACGCAGAGGTCGCGGTCCGTGTGCCAGACGAGGCCGAATCCCGCTTCGCGGGGGCGCGGGGCGGCGGGATCCCAGGCGCAGCCCAGCCAGAGCGGTGTGGCCCCGTCCGGCGGGTCGTCCTTCCCGGGGAGGGCTTCATGGACCGTCGGCGGTGCCGCGGGCGGCGTTCCGTGCCGCAGCAAGTCCAGCCAGGTTGTCGAGGGCATAGTCGGATCTCCTAGCCTGAAGTATTCATAAACATGACTTTTCATGCCTGGATTTATTCATGTGGCGAGCGGGGGTTCTGTCGTCCCCACGCCAAAAGCGTGGCAAGCTTCAGGAATTCGGTCATTATGGTTTGACGGCCTGCCCCAGGGCTCACGCCCTGGGCTAAGGATTGTCGCCCCTTCAGGGCTGAAATCCACGAGACGGTCCTGGGTTTTCGCCTTTTCATCTTGGGGGATGAGTCCCGAAGGGACGGTATCCGCCGATCGGCGGACCAGGGCGTGAGCCCTGGGTAAAGCATCACCCCATGACCCGAGCCCTGTAGGGGCGATAGATATTGGCTATTTGTGAATACTAATCGTCTCATTATTGGATTGACATGCGAACGCCCAACGCTGAACGCTCAA
>CAZBDL010000563.1:0-2324 GCA_964490525.1 uncultured Victivallales bacterium
TCACGTAGATCGCCTGCCGGTACTGGGTTGCGCCGGTGACCGTGTCCACCAGCCCACGCGCCGCCGCCTCGTCCGCCAGCGTCTTCCCGGCAATGTCGAGCAGGGTCTCACGGGCATAGTCCTGGGACTTGCCGTGGAACTGGCCGATCTCGGGAATCTCCGCCGCCGCAATCCGGAAGGCCCCGTCCGCCGCCACCACCGACACGACCACCAGAGACTCACGGTAGGTCTTGGTCTGGCGCGTCGCCACCCCGACCACCGGCGCCCCGGACGCGTCATACCCCAGGTACATCGCCGCGACGCCGCCGCCGTACGGCACCTTCTCGGCGTAGGAGACGGCCCCGCCCTGCCGCAGCAGCTTGGCCAGGGCCGGCTCCGGCCCCCCGGCAAGCGCCACCACCGACATTGCCCACAGCAACAGCCCCAGCAAACCCGTCCAGCACCGTGTCCCCATTGCGCCATCCTCCTTTGCGATCAGATCATGCCGGCGATCGCCGACGACCTCGCCTGCCCATGAAGATAGGCAGGCAAGCGGGCAAAATCAACCCGGCCGCTAGTAGCAGATGTCGCGTCGGCCCTGGTCGCGCATCTCGGCCAGCGAGGCGGTGACCTTGGCGCGCTGGGCGGGATCGGCGATCTCGGCCAGGGCCTGGGCGATGGCGCGCTCGCCGACCGCGCGGGTCTCGGGCGAGGCGTAGTCCAGCAGGTATTCCTGGAGGGTGAGCAGGGCGTTCGGGGTGCAGAGGTTCTGGATGAAGCCCGGGATGGCGAACTCCATGAACTGCTGTCCGGTGCGCCCGCGGCGGTAGCAGGAGGTGCAGAAGCTGGGGATATAGCCGGTCGCGAGCAGCTCGCGGGCGATCTCGTCGAGGGAGCGCATGTCGCCGATCTGGAACTGTTCGCGGCGCAGCTCCTGGCCATCGCCGCCCTTGGCGTAGCCGGCCAGCTCGATGCGCGTGCCAGCGTCGATCTGCGAGACCCCGAAGGCCATGACCTCGCGGCGCATCTCGGGGGTCTCGCGGGCCGTGAGGATCATGCCGGTGTAGGGGACGGACAGGCGCAGGATGGCGACCAGGCGCTTGAAGTCGGCGTCCGAGACCAGGTGCTGGGTGTCGAGGTCGGCCCCATGGGCGGGACGCAGGCGCGGAAAGCTGATGGTGTGCGGGCCGCAGCCATGGCGCGCCTGGAGATGACGGGCATGGGTGACTAGGCCAAGGACCTCGAAGCGCCAGTCGTGGAGGCCGAAGAGGGCGCCGATGCCAACGTCGTCGCAGCCCGCCTCGTAGGCGCGGCTGAGGCCATCGAGGCGCCACAGGTAGTCGGCCTTGTGGGTGCCCGCCGGATGCCACTGCCGATAGGTCTCGTGATGATAGGTCTCCTGGAAGATCTGGTAGGTGCCGATGCCCGCGGCCTTGACGGTGCGGAAGCCGTCGTGGTCAAGCGGGGCGGCATTGATGTTGACGCGGCGGATCTCGCCGTGCCCCTTGCGGATGGCGTAGACCTGGCGGACGGTGTCGGCGATGTACTCCGGGGTGTAGCGGGGATGCTCGCCGAAGACCAGGATCAAGCGCTTGTGGCCGCGATCCTCCAGGGCCTCGACCTCGGCCAGCAGCTCGCCCTCGGTGAGGGTCTTGCGGACCGTGGTGCGCAGGCTCTTGCGAAAGGCGCAGTACTGGCAGTCGTTGATGCAGAAGTTGCCGATGTAGAGGGGGGCGAAGATGACGATGCGGTTGCCGTAGACCTCCTGCTTCAGGCGATGGGCCGTGGCAAAGATCTCCTCGACCATCGCGGGCTGGTCGGCGGCAATCAGCACCGCCGTCTCCTCAACGAGAAGGGGCTCCTTGGCCAGGCTCTTGGCGAGGATGTCGCGCACCCGGGACGGCTCCGGCCGCGGCGACGCCGCCAGCGCCGTCAGGCGGGCATCGTCAATGAAGTCGACGGCATCCCGGGAGAGAATGCGCTCCGGAAGGCTCATGGCGCGCTCCTGTGTTCGGGCTATTCAGGGGTGACGTCGAGGACGACGGTGAAGGTCGTGCCGACGTCGGGCTCGCTCTCGACCTTGACCTCGCCGCGGTAGAGGCCGGCCAGGCGCTTGAGGATGGAGAGACCGAGGCCGCTGCCCTCGACCTCGCGGTTCTTGTCGTTGCGGATGCGGACGAACTCGCCGAAGAGCTTGGCCTGCTCCTCGCGGGTCAGGCCGATGCCGGTGTCGGCGACGGCGATCTCCAGGCGGGCGCCGTCGAGGCGCAGGCGGACGTCGACCCGGCCATGCTCGCGGTTGTACTTGATGGCGTTGGAGACGAGGTTGTTGAGGATGATCTCGA
>CAZBDL010000564.1:0-2312 GCA_964490525.1 uncultured Victivallales bacterium
GCAACCTCGACCTGAAGACCGGCGAGGAGCTCATTGGCACGCTCCGCGACCTGCGCGAGCGCCTCGGCGTCACCGTCATCAGCGCCACCCACGACCACAAGATGCTGGCCGCTTCCGACCGCGTCGTCTACCTCGAGGACGGCCGCATCGTCGACATCAAGGCTCGCGACCAGATCGAGATCCACTTCGGACAGATCGGCTGAGTAGTCCTAGCCGGCCACCTCCCGGGAATGCCGGCCATCCTTGTCCGGGGCTTTCGTTTTTCATGGAAATCATAAATCCTAAATCCTAAGCTCATCTGTAATCCGCCATCTGTCTCCCGACTCGCGACTTCCGAGCCCCGATCACTTCTTCCCCCTTCATCCCCGCGCTGCGCTCCGTTCCACGCCCAGGCGTGGCAAGTTCCGCATTTCCCTGCCACCTGATCACCGATCACCGATCACCGATCACCGATCACCGATCACCGATCACCGCCCCCCCCATGGTTGCAGGATCGGCCTTGGCCTGTATTGTTCCGGCCAAGCTGGAGGCGACGGCGGCGCGATGAACAAGGCGGAACTGGAACGTCAACTGGCGCTCTTCGGGGTGCGGCCGGGACAGCATTTCGGGCAGAATTTCATGCTCGACGACAACCTGCTGGACTTCATTGTGCGGACGGCGGATCCGCGTCCCGGCGAGACGATCCTGGAGGTTGGCCCGGGGCTGGGCGCCTTGACCGAACGGCTGCTGGCGGCGGGCGCGCGGGTGGTGGCAGTCGAGCTGGACAAGCGCCTCGCCGACTATCTGCGCCAACGCTTTGCGGGGACGGCGCTGACCCTGGTCCAGGGCGATGCCTGCCGCATCGACCTGGCCGAGGCGTTGGGCGGCGACACCGGTTGCCGTTTCCTCGCCAACCTGCCCTACGCCATCACCAGCCCCTTCCTGGGCCGGGTGCTGGAATTGTCCGTGCCGCCCCGCGAACTGCTGCTCCTGCTCCAGAAGGAGACGGCCCAGCGACTGACGGCGGCCGTCGACACCCGCGACTATGGCTCCTTCTCGGTGGCGGTCCAGTCCGTCTATGCGGTGTCCATCGTGCGCACGGTGCCGCCGGAGGTTTTCCATCCGCGGCCGCGCGTCGACTCGGCGCTGGTGCGTTTCCGGCGGCATGCCGCTTGTCCGACGCCAGAAGTCCGCCGGCGGCTGCAGCGGGTGGTCCGCACGGCCTTCAGCGAACGCCGCAAGATGATGCGCAAGGCCCTGTCCCGGGCCTTCGGCGGGGAACGGGTCGATGCCGCCATGGCGCGCCTGGGCATTCCCCTGACGGCCCGGGCACAGACCCTTGGCCTCGACCAGTTCATGGCTTTGGCGGAGATGATCTGTTCCCCAGCCGACCCCACCTCCGAGGTGGTTCTCCTGGATTCCGGTGACGCCCAATCCCACAACCAAGGATGGTCCCCATGAAGATCGCGGCCATTGGCCTCGACCTGCCGGTCGGCAAGGTCAAGTACCTGGATCCCATTGTCGAGGGGCTCGTCGCGAAGTTCGCCCCCAAGAAGGTCAGTCCGTATTTCGCCGAATTCCTCTCCGAGAAGCCGGAGACGGCGGACGGGTTCGCGGTGCATCGCGGTCGCCTGCTCGACCTGCTCATCCCGGACATCGAGAAGCTCGAGACGCGGCTCGAGCGTGGGTGCAGTCCCGAGGAGTCGGCCCTGGCCCGCACCTGCCTCGCCTGGCTTGAGCAGGAGAAGCCCCTCTGCGATGCGCAGTTCGCGGAGGCCGACGAGCCCATGCTCAAGGCCCTGGCCCTGATCAGCCGCCGCCCCACCCTTGTCTGCACGGAACCGGCACCCGAGCCCAACGCCCTGATCACGGCGATGCTGGCGAAGGCGGGGCTGACCTTCTTCTACACGGCGGGCAAGCCCGAGGTCCATGCCTGGCTGGTGGAGCAGGATGCCGACATCGTCACCTGCGCCGGCAAGATCCACACCGACCTGGCGCGGGGGTTCATCCGGGCGGAGATCATCCGCTGGGACGACCTGAAGGACGCGCACAACCAGCAGGAGGTGCGGAGCAAGGGGCTGGCGCCGCTGGTCGACCGCGACTACCGCATCCGGCACGGGGACATCATCGACGTGCGCTTCAGCGTCTAGCCTGAATTATTCGTAAAAATTCCAGGCTAGCCGGCGTTTCCGGACGGGGGCTCGGCTTGGGCTTCGCCCCCGGTCTCGGCGGCGCCATCGCCGGTGGCGGCGGCGGGAACAGCGGCCTTGGCATCGGCCGGATCGGCCGCGGGCTCGATGGTGTGCTTGACGCTGCCGTCGGGCTTGCGCAGG
>CAZBDL010000565.1:0-2311 GCA_964490525.1 uncultured Victivallales bacterium
TGCAGGACACGGTGCGGGCGCGGCGCGGGCCGAAGCTGCCGGTGGTGCTGAGCCAGGCGGAGGTGCAGCGGCTGCTGGCGGCGATGGTCGGCACTCCGAAGTTGATGGCGCGGCTCATCTATGGGGCAGGGTTGAGGCTGATGGAGTGCGTCACCCTGCGGGTGAAGGATCTCGACTTCGACCAGGGGCACGTGTTCGTGCGTTCCGGGAAGGGGGACAAGGACCGTTCGACGCTTCTGCCGCAGTCGCTGGTGGCGCCGTTGCGCGAACACCTGGCGAAGGTGCGGAAACGGCATGAGGCCGACCTTGCCGCCGGTCTTGGGGAAGTCCGGTTGCCCGGGGCGTTGTCCCGCAAATACCCGAATGCAGGAAGGGAATGGGCCTGGCAGTATGTGTTTCCGTCGTCCATCATCTCACCGGATCGAGAGGACGGCACGCTGCGGAGATTTCACACTACAGACAGAATGCTCCAGAAGGCGGTCAAGGAGGCGTTGCATCGGGCGGGGATCGCCAAGCATGCGGGGGTGCACACCTTGCGCCACAGTTTTGCGACGCACTTGCTGGAGGGCGGGGTGAACATCCGCGAGATTCAGGAGCTGCTCGGGCACAGCCACGTCGAGACGACGATGATCTACACGCATGTCCTGCGGGAGCTGGCGCCGCGGGCGAAAAGTCCTCTGGATGGCCTAGTGGTCACCGGGGCTCTCCGTCCGGATGAGCTTACCGCTGGCGGATCGGCGGCACGGACGACGGCTCCGCCTCGATGTTGTGATCTTCGCAGACCCGGCCCCTAGCCTGAATTATTCACGCGGCCAGTGGGGTGCAGGTGCTAGGCGGCGAGGCGCCGCTGTGGTGACCACCGCAAGCTGAAGCCAATCCGCCGACAGGCGGACGCCCCAATGGCCACGCCTCCGGCAAAAAAGGCGAGCCTGATTTCGTCTTGTAATACCTTAATTACCATTGATTTATATGTTTTGCTCGCCTTTTTTATGAATAATTCAGGCTAGCCGCGCTTGGCGAGGACGGTGCGCTCGTAGGCGGCGAGGTCGTTGAGCCAGGCGCTGCCGACGGGCACGCCCTGGCTGAGGCAGTAGTAGTCCCAGACGGCGCCATGGGGCAGGGAGCGGGACTCCTCGGCCAGGGCCAGCTTCTCGGCGCCGCGGCCCTCGGCCTCGAGCTGGCGGAGGGTGGCGACCGGTTCGAGCAGGGCGAAGAGCAGGGCCTTCTGGAGGGCGCGGATGCCGATCGTCCAGGCACCGATGCGGTTGATGCTCGCATCGAAGAAGTCGGTCGCGAGGTAGACCCGGCCGAGGGCGTCGCCGCGCACCAGTTCGCGGGCCAGGCTGAGCAGGTCCTCGTTCATGATCACGACATGGTCGGAGTCCCAGCGGATCGGGCGGCTGACATGGATCAGCGCCTCGGGCATGAACGCCAGCACCGCCGAAAGCTTGTCGTGGATCGTCTCGGTCGGATGGTAGTGGCCCATGTCCAGGCAGAGCAGCTTGCCCCGGCTCAGCGCATAGCCCAGGTAGAACTCGGAGCTGCCGACGACATACTCCTCGCTGCCGATGCCGAAGAGCTTGCCCTCGACGGCGTCCTTGACGCGGGGGTCGCCGGGCGTCGCGAAGATCGCATCGTAGGCTTCGGCGAGGCGACGCCGCGGGCTCCAGCGGTCGGCGGGCAGGTCCTTCATGCCGTCGGGCGTCCAGAAGTTCACCACCACGGTGTCGTCGAGGGCGGCCGCCATGCCCGCCGCGATCTCGCGGCAGCGCCGCCCGTGCTCGATCCAGAACGTGCGGATGCCGTCGTCGGCATGCGACAGGGTCAGGCCGGACGCGGACTTGGCATGGGAGAAGAAGGTCGGGTTGAAGTCGAGGCCGACGCCCTTGGCCTTGGCCCAGTCGATCCAGCCCCGGAAGTGCTCGACGCCGATCCGGTCGCGCTCGACGAACGTGCCGCCGCTCTCCAGGTAGATCGCATGCAGGTTGAAGCGCAGCGGGCCCGGGATCAGGCGCATCGCCTGCTCGGCGTCGGCCCGCAGCTCGTCGGGCGTCCGCGCCTTGCCAGGATGGTTGCCGGTGGCCATGATGCCGCCGGTCAGGCCGGACTCGCTGACCTCGAAGCCGCCGACGTCGTCGCCCTGCCAGCAGTGCATCGAGACCGGCTTGGCGGCGAGCGTCGCCATCGCCGCCTCGGCATCCACGCCCAGGGCCGCATACCGCTCGCGGGCCAGCCCGTAGGCCTGCCGGACCAGGGACTCGCTCGTCACCGGAAACGTCGTCGTCTTCATGATGCGCCTGCTCCTCTTGGG
>CAZBDL010000566.1:0-2302 GCA_964490525.1 uncultured Victivallales bacterium
ATCGCGACCGCCGCTGCCTGTGCCGCCAGCCGATCTCGGACCCAGGCCGCGACGTCGTTGGCCTTGTCGACCACGGCCCCCGCTGCGGCCCCGGGCGCGCGCAGCAGCCGCATGCCCAGGCCCAGGCAGGCGATCGGCATGCCCAGCGCCAGCAGGCGTTCGCCCAGGCGGCGGAGATAGTCGGCAGCGGCCATCTCCGCATCGTTGCCCGCGCCATACTGCCGCCCCAGGTCGATAAAGCAGAAGCGCCAGAGCACGACCGCATAGAGCAGGTAGGCCACCTGGCGCAGGAACTCGCTGCCCAGCCGACCCGCCAGCCAGAGCATCGCCAGCGCCTGCACCGCCCAGCTCGCTGTCACCCACTCCCGCGACAGCACCAGGGGCATGGTGATTGACACGCAGGAGGCGGCGAGCGCCAGCAGGCAGAGCAGCAGCTCGCGGTCCGGACGCTGGCGGCGCAGGAAGAGGTAGGCGTGCCCGACATAGAACGCGGCCAGCCCGAGTGTCGCCGTCGCCACCCAGGCCTGCCCGAACCGCTCCTCGATGAGCGCATAGGCCAGGAGCATGAAGACCACCGCGTTGGCGACCAGGCCGATCAGTTCCAGCAGCGTGCTCTTCTCCCCATGCCCCAGGTTGCGCACGAAGACCCGCACGCTGAAGAGCACGAAGAACGCCGCGATGAACGGCATCACCGTCCAGAACAGCTCCGGCCGGTAGTGCTCCTCGATGGACAGGAAGACCAGCAGGTAGTTGGCCAGGAAGCTGAGCGCGTTGAGCAGATGCCAGCGTCGGGCGGTGGCGATGCCCAGGGTGCCCGCGCCGAGCAGCAGCAGGTAGCTGTAGAGGCCGACGAAGTCGGCCTGGCCCGTGCTCAGCATCACCGGCGTGGCGTAGCCGCCGAGCAGCCCCAGCACCGCCACCAGCGGCGTCGCGAAGCGCACCGCCAGGACGCCGGCCGCGATGGTCACCAGCGACATCAGGCCGAACGCCGCCAGCGGCGGGATCAGATCGTAGAAGTTGCAGGCCGCGAAGATCGCGAAGTAGAGCGCCGCCAGCCCCGCTCCCATCAGCCCGTGCCCGAGCAGGCGGTAGCGCCCGGCGAGCAGGCGCACCCCGGCGGCCAGCATGCTCACGCCCGCCAGGATGCTCAGCCCCACCCGCGCCTCCGGCGGCAGCAGGCCATGCTGCGCGGCGTAGCGCAGGAAGAAGCCGATGCCTACCACCAGGATCAGTACGCCGATGCGCAGCAGCCAGTTGCTGGCGATCGCATACTCCAGCGACACCCCCTTCGGCCGGTGCTCCTCGCCGACGATGATCCAGTTCCAGATTTTGCCCAGGATTTCCGCCGCCGCCGTCTCGAAGCGGCTCGGCGTTGGCGTTACCGATGCCGGACGCGCTGGACGCTGGGCGGCGGGTTCAGCCGGGAAGGCTGGCGTCGGCCGCGGCTTTGGTGCCGGGACAGCCGATGCCGCCGGGGCCGGGGTCGGAGCAGGGGAGGGGGGGAGAGAGGGAGAAGGGGGTGCCGATGATATGGTTGGCGTCGACGGGATGGGCACCGCCGGAATCGGCGGGCGCTGCTCCGTCGCGGGCGTCGGCTTCATTGCCGCTGGGGCCGCGGCCGTGACCACCGGGGCGGCGCAGGTTGCCGCCGCCGCTGGACGCGTTGCGGCTGGCCTTGGTTCGGTGGCCGGTTTCGCCGCCACCTTCGGTTCCGTGCCGAGCTTGGCCGACAGCGCGTCAAGCCGCTCCTGCAGACGTCGTTGCCCGTTCTGGACGCTGATCACCAGGCACAGCGTGACCAGCGGCAGCACGCTGATGCCCAGCAAGGCCAGGATGGCCAACGGAATCAGGATTGCCTCCATGAAAAGTCCTCCCCAATCGGTTGCGGGCTAACATACCGCCGAGCCCCGACTCGGCAAGCGGCCTGGCCGGCGACGCTGCGGGGGCCGGTGCCGAGCGGGAGCTCGGCGGTACTGGGGTGGGTGGGAGCTCAGCGGCACTGCGCTCGGCATCGAGCCTGGCTGGTCCTGGCGAAAGTTGCACATCACCGTCCGAAATCAGTCCCCGAGGCGTTCCGCAGCCACCCCTTTCCGGGTGCCGATGCTCGTGCCCGTCCAGGCCGACTAGACCCTGGGCTTGTCCTGCGCGTCGGTCTCGGCTGGCTGGGCGGCATCGGCGTCCCGGGCGAGGGATTCCTCGACCCCGTCCTTCGCCTTCCTGAATTCCCGGACGCCCTTGCCGAGGCTGCGGGCCAGTTCGGGAATCTTCCGACCGCCGAAGATCAGCAGGACGATGAGGAAGA
>CAZBDL010000567.1:0-2275 GCA_964490525.1 uncultured Victivallales bacterium
TGGTTCGGCATCGATTGGGGCGGCATCCGGGCGCTCACCGACCCCGCCGTCAAGAACGCCAACATCCAGCTCTTCTGCTTCATCCTGGGGGTCGCCCACCTGACCATCGGCCACGCCTGGCAGGCCCTGCTCTCGGGCAAGGCCAGGCCGGTGCTCGGACATCTCGGCTGGACCCTAATCCTCTGGGGCAACTTCTTCCTGACCTACCGCCTGCTCGTCGCCCCCGGCCCCTTCCCGGTCTTCATGTACTGGCTCTACGGCGTCGGCATCGCCCTGGCCCTGGCCTGCGGCGTCAACTGGCGCGACATCGGCGACATCTTCAACTTCCCCTTTGGCGTCATCGGCAGCTTCAGCGACCTCCTCTCCTACATCCGGCTCTTCGCCGTGGGCATGGCCGGCTACTACATCGCCCTGAGCTTCAACACCATGGGCGTGGACCTGATGGGCTGGCGGGCGCTCCCCCTGCCCCTGGCGGTCTTGGCCGGGGCGACGGTGATCCTGGCTGGCCACGGTCTCAACGTCGTCCTCTGCCTGATGGGCGTGCTGGTCCACGGGGTGCGTCTCAACGCGCTCGAGTTTTCCAATCACATGGGCCTGCGCTGGAGCGGGTTCAGCTATCAACCATTCAGCAAGGGAACAAGACAACCCACAGGAGGAAAGCCATGATTTCCCCGGAGATGATGAAGGCGCTGGCGCTGGCTGGCGGGTATGCGGCGGTCGGGCTGGCGGCGGTCGGCTCCGGCTTGGGCGCGGGCACGGCGGGCGCCGCCGCCATCGGCGCCTGGAAGAAGTGCTATGCCGCCAACAAGCCCGCCCCCTTCCTGCTCATGGCCTATGCCGGGGCACCCCTCTCCCAGACCATCTACGGCATGATCCTGCTCATCCTCATCAAGGGCAAGGTCGTCCCGGCGGCGGATGCCGGCACCGAAGCCCTGGCCCAGACCGCGCTGGCCCTCCAGTCCTGGCCGCTCTTCCTGGTCATCGGCATCCTCGGCGGCATCGGCATGGGCGTCTCCGCCTGGTACCAAGGACGCGCCGGCGCCGGCGCCTGCGATGCCTTCGCCGAGACCGGCAAGGGCTTCGCCAACAACATCATGGTCCTGGGCATCATCGAGACCGTCGCCATCTTCACCCTGGTCTTCGCCCTGCTGGCCATCTGATCCCCGGGCATTGTTGCGCAACACGCGGGTCGCGGGCACGCAAGCACGCCCGCGCGTGCCCCTGGCCCCGCGGCCATGGAGAGCCTCCCCGGGGCGCGCTCAAGCCGTGACGGTCTGCCGTTCGGCGGAGGAGAAGCAGACGAGGAGGACGGCGCGCTCTTCGCCGACGTTCCTGGCGTTGTGGCCAAGGTTGGGGGGGACGCTGATCGTGTCGCCGGGCCCCATCGCCACCTCGTCGGCGCCGTCGATGCGATGGACGATCTGGCCGGCCAGCACATGCAGCACCTCCTCGCAGTTGGGATGGTGGTGCCAGGGGTTCTCGCAGCCCGGCTCGATCTCGCACTTCCCAAGGGTGAGGCCCGGGGAATTCCCCAGCTCCCGGGAGACGTACCACGTCAGACGTCCCCAGGCGAAGTCCTTGACTGCGTAGTCGGCGGTGGTCATGGCCATCGCTCCGTTCAGGTTGCGCATGGGAAATCCTTTCCTGTTGTCGACAATCGAATGACCTTGCCCGGGCCTTCGGCGAAGGCCTCGAACACGCGGGTGATGTGCCAGGCTTGCCCGAGGGTGCCCTTGGCGGGCGGGCGCCCTTGCAAGATGCTTTGGGCAAACTCCTCGACCTCGCCGTAGTAGCCCAGCATGAATAGGCCCTTGTTGTAGAGCTGCCCGAGGGAGAACTCGGGGTCCCAGACGGCGCTGGCCTGCTCCGGGGCACCCCCGTAGAACGAGGTGGTGGCGCCGTATCCGCCGACAAGCTCAGGCCCGCGGGCGAGCACCAGCCGGAGGTTGTTCTCGATCACGATGTGCCCCTGACGGTCGGAGACGATCCGGGTCTCCTCGAGGCCGCCGTTGGGGCTCTGGCCGTGGGGCAGGACGAGAGTCGCGACGGCACCGTCGGCATAGGCGAGGGTGGCGGCTCCGGCGCCCGATGGCGCGCGCTCGTAGTACAGGGTTTGGGGCGCGCCGAGGAGGTAGGCCAGCCGCGACAGGGGATGGCAGAGGTGGTCGAGAAAGCCGATCACCACCTTGACTGGCTCGCGGTCATCGTGGTAGCGGCGCATCTCCTCGACGGTGGGGATTGCCATCGGATAGCTGGTGGTCACCAGCATGATTCG
>CAZBDL010000568.1:0-2243 GCA_964490525.1 uncultured Victivallales bacterium
CGAGGGCGGCGAGGGCGACGGCGCAACGCGACGAGGTCCCCACGGAGATCGACTCGCCCATGGCAGGAGCTTGCGTCGAGAACCGCCGCAGAAGGTGGTTGCCGGGTCCATAGATGCTGCAGGTGGGCATGGGGCGGGGGATTCGGATTTCAGATTTCAGATTTCAGATTTCAGATTACAGATGGGGGATGGGGGGCGCCAAGCGGGGCGGGATGGTTACTCCTGGGGGGAAAGGTTCTGGTATTGGCGTTCGGCCCAGGCCTTGACACGCAAGTCACTGTCGAGGGAGCAGGCCACAATCAAATCGTGGGCGATCGACCGGGCGGCGGTGGTGTTGCCCATGGCGCGGTACTGGAGGATCTGCCCTTTCATCTGGTTCATGCGCAATTCGCGGAGGTGGCGGCATTCACGGGCCGCGGCAATCAACTCGGCGGCCTGGGGAAATTCGGCGCCATAGGACTGGGCGACCGCCACCTTCTTCATGGCGGCCTCCAGGCCGGACATGGCCCGCTGCAGGCTGAGCATGTCATGCTGGCCGGCATCAAGCGCCGTCCGGGCCTCGGTCAGGCGGGATTCGGCCTCGTCGAGGCCCTGCACGAGGTCGACCGGCACACTGGTGTCCGTCACCGGCCGCTGGTAGAGGGCCCCGTCATAGGGGGGCACCAGGGCGACATGGTCGAGGCACGCAATGGCACGCCGCTCCTCGTCCTCGTTGCCGGGCGTCCAGATGCCCAGGTAGAGGAAGCGGACATCGCCGGAATAGAAGAGCACCCCAATGCCTTGGTGCGCCTCCGCGGAGAACGAGAAGCGCAACGCCGTGAAGTTGTGGAAGGGTTGATCGACCTGAAGATTGGCGAACGCCAGGCCAGGCAGCGTCAGGCCAGCGGCGCTCAGGGCCGTCTCCACCACCGGACCCAAGGCGGTCGGATTGGCGTCGACGGCGGCCAGCTCCCAGGCCTTGTCGCGCAAGGCGTGAAGCAAGGCCTGGGCGCTCCCGTCGGGACTGGCAAACAGGAAGGTCGCACCATTCACGCCACCGGTCCAGCCGGGCGGCCGGATGGCTTCGGCATAGGGACAGGCGAAGCGCTTGGCGGGCAAGGTCGCCGGGGCATCGGCGGCGGATGGCGCATGAAGGCCATAGACCAAGACCCCGACAATCAGCAGGATCAGCGCACAAGACATGCCCTGCTGGAGGAGCAGGGAGCTTTCCGCCTGCTGCCGTCGATCGGATTTTGCTGTCGACATGGGAGGGCCGCCACATTCCATACTGAGGACCAAACTCGGCGCGTCTCGAATATAGCGGGAATTCCCTCGATGGCAACCGCACGCCAGATCACATGCGTGGGCTCGGGTTCCCGGGGAGCGGTTGGCATCCTGGCCCATCGGCCTGTATGTTTACCGGCCAGCATCAAGAATGGAGGGCGCCCATGCAACGGAATCGCAATGGCATCGTCGTGTTGGTCATCCTGCTGCTGCTGGCGGCGCTGGCCGTCTGGTTCCTGTTCTTCCGCAAAGGAGCGCCCGAACCGCCGCCGCCGACCGCCACCGCCAAGCCGACCACCATCGCCCCAAAGCCGACCCCCCTCTCCCTGCTCATCGAGAAGGAAGAGCACTACGAGACGGGCGAACTCCGCGCCCGCTACACGGTGTTCCGCGAACGCCCCGAGATCAAGCAGGGAAAGTACCAGGAATTCTACCCCAGCCAAGCCAAGAAGATCGCCTGCGACTACGTCGAAAATGTCGTCCAGGGCCCCTTCCTGTACTGGTACGAGAATGGCCAGGAGGCCATGCGCGGCAGCATGAAGGACGGGATGCGCGAAGGGCCTTTTGCCGAGTTCCACCCCAGCGGCAAGCCCAAGATCGAGGCGACCTACCGGGCCGGTGCCCTCGACGGCGCCTACCGGGAATACTATGACGCGGACAACAAGCCCGTGATGTTCGAGAAGACCTACGCGGACGGAGCCCTGGCCGGGCCCGTTGTCGTGCGCAAGCCCGACGGCAGCGTCAAGTACACCATCGAGGCGGCGGCAGCCCGGGAAGACAATGCCGCGCCCTCCGCCACGGAGGGCACGGAAGGCCCCAAGGCCGCGACGACCGACGGCGCGACCGAGGAGCCCGCGGGGACGGCGGACGCCGGCTAGACGCTGAAGCGGACGTCGATGATGTCCCCATGGCGGATGCGATAGTCGCGGTCGAGCGGCGGCGCGAGGCCCTTGCTGCGGACCTCCTGCTGGTTGTGCGCG
>CAZBDL010000569.1:0-2236 GCA_964490525.1 uncultured Victivallales bacterium
GATGCTGCAGTCCGCGTAGAAGGCGTCCCAGGCATACTGGAAGAGCTCGTCGAGGCGCGCCGGGGAGATCCGGGCGGGCCGGAAGACGACCTCGCCAGTGGTGTAGCGGCGCCAGTCGTCGTGGAGGATGCGGCCGGCGGCCGCGAGCTCGGCGCGGATCGGCGTATGGGGAAAGGGGGTGAGGATGGTGAACTCGGCCAGGTCCAGGTCGAGGCCAATGAGGAAGTCGACGAAGCGCTTGATCTCGTCCTCGTCCTGGTCGTCGGTGCCGAGGATGATCGTGCCCTCGACGCCGATGCCGCGCTCCTTGAGGCGGCGGACGCGCCGGGCCATGGTCTCGGAGCGCTTGGTGATGGCCTGGTAGACGTACCAGCAGCCGGCGGCGGCGGCGAGGTCGAGGATCTCGTCGTCGTCCTTGATCGGATGCGATATCCACTTCTTGCGCAGGGGGATCAGGGCGCGGAAGAGGTCCTTCTCCCACTGGTCGTCCTGGGCGAGGGAGTTGTCGACGAAGAACAGGCGTTGGTTGGGGATGGCGGCGACCTCGGCGACGACCTGGTCGATGGGGCGGGGGCGGAAGCGGCGTCCGCCGAGGAAGGGGGTGCAGCAGGGGAAGCAGTTGAAGCGGCAGCCGCGGGAGGCGTGGACGAGGTCGACCATCTGCACACCGCGAAAGTTGTAGCGGTCATGGGCGAGGAGGTCGCGCCGGGCGGGGCCGATGGCGCGGGTGTCGGGGAAGTCGTGGAAATGGTCGTAGAGGGGGGCGAGGCGGCGATGGCGGAAGTCGTCGATGACCTGGGCCATGCGGCCCTCGGCCTCGCCGAGGAAGATGCTGTCGGCATGGGCGCGGGTCTCGTCGGCATGGAGCATGGTGCCGATGCCGCCGAAGATGACGGGCATGCCCTGGACGCGGAAGCGGTCGGCGATCTCCCAGCCGCGGGGCATCTGGCAGGTGAGCATGCAGGAGATGGCGACGAGGTCGCAGTCGCGGTCGTAGTTGACCTCCTGGACGTGGTCGTCGCAGAACTCGACCTCGACATCGGGGGGCAGGGCGGCGGCGAAGACCACCGGCCCATGCGGGGGCAGGTGGAATTCGGGCTGGTTGCGCAGCTTCGGCCAGCGCGGATAGATGAGGCGCAGCTTCATGGCGTACCATCGCACCTCCGGGCGGAATCGGCAACGGCGGCGGCGAGAAGCCGGGCGGCGGCCCCGGCGGGCGCGGCCAGCACCCGGGGATCGGGCGGCCAGTCGGTGGGAGTCGGCCCGGGACGGCAGGCGAGGCAGACGGCGGCGGCGGCATCGCTCCAGATCGCCAGCGCGCATTCGGCATCACCGTGCGCCAGAAGCAGCTCGGCCTCGGCCAGGAGGGCGTGGACGGGCTGGCGCGCATCCTGGAGATGCCAAGCGGGCCCGGCCAAGCCGAGGGCGATGGCGACCTGGCCGAGGGTGCTGCTGGGCAGGGTATGGACGAAGAGGTTGCCGCGGCCGAGCGAGCGGCCATGGGCGACATAGTCGGCGAAATAGCCGAGGTCGGCCGCGAGGGAGGCGTCGTCGCCGGCGGCCAGCAGGGCAACCTCGCGGGAGGCCGGGACGGCGGCGGCGGGCAAGGCGAGGCGGCAGGCGACGATGGCGGCGCGGGCCTCGTCGGTCAGCCGGGAGACATACTTCAGGGGGCGTCCGCAGAAGGCCGTCACGGCATCGGCATCGTCCCAGGTCAAGGGCCCCGGACGGCACCAGGCATCGCCGCCGCCGATGCGGCCATGGCCATCCGGGCCCTGCCAGCCGATGGCCTGGATGCTCATGGCGCCACCCTCCCCAGCAGCACGGCGGTGTTGATGCCGCCGAAGCCGGAGTTGGTGGAAAGGGCCAGGGTCGCCCCCGGAATTTTGGCGGGGGATGAGGAGAGCCAGCCGGCGAGTCCGGGCTCCGGGATGCGCAGGCCGACGGTGGGCGGGACGATCCCCTGACGCAGGGCCGCCGCCGTCGCCAGCAGCTCCACCAGACCGGCCGCGCCCATGGTGTGTCCGGTGCCGCCCTTGAGCGAGAAGACCGGGACCGGCGCGGGAAGGAAGCGGCAGAAGGCCTCGGCCTCCATGGCGTCGTTCTGGAGGGTGCCGGTGCCGTGGGCGCAGACCAGATCCACCTGGCCCGGCGCCACGGCATGGCGGGCCAGGGCCTTCGTCATGGCCCGGCGGAGCCCGTCCCCGTCCGGGGCGGGCGCAGTCATGTGGCAGGC
>CAZBDL010000570.1:0-2229 GCA_964490525.1 uncultured Victivallales bacterium
CAGGCTCCAGGGCCTCGTCCGCATTCGCGGCCATGCGCCGCAGATACGCCACCGCCAAGCGCCGTTCCTCGGCGCTGAATCCACGCTCGAGAATCCCGATCCACCGCCGCCGCACCTGCGCCATCCCGTCCTTCAGCCCCAGCGCCTTCGCCGTCAGCGTGATGCAGTATTCCCGCCCGTCCGATGCCGACCGCTCGCGCCGCACGTAGCCCTGGTCCTCCAGCTTCCCCATCGACCGCGCCACCGCCCCCTTGTCCAGGCCCAGCCAGGCCGCCAGCTCCGTCTGGCTCACCGGCTTCCCCCCCTCGTCCCGCGCATGGTGGTACAGCGACATCAACAGGCGGTACGGCCCCGGCCCGATGCCGTAGGGACGCAGCTGCTCCTCGAAGAACCGGTCGCGCCGGCGGTAGAGCACGCCCAGGCTGCGGCCAAGCGACTCGTGCTGGACGGGGACCGGGGGCATGGGATGGCTCCAAAATGGTTGACTGGTCAACTAATATCCCGCAATCGTTGACATGTCAACCATGTTCTGGGAAAAAATCCGCAAAAGAACGGCCGCCGTCCCGACGAAATCGGGGCGGCGGCCGTTGGGGGGGGCGACGCATTTTGGGGCTGGCTTCGGGCGGTGGATGTGGCCGCGGCGGAATTTGCCGCCGACCGCGTGCCGAGCGACCATTTCCCGCCATGGATGGGCTTGCCATGGGGATGACGAGAGTATGCCCATGGCGGCGGAACCGTTTCCGAAACAGGTGGATTGCAGGCCTGCAGCACGCGCGGTAACTTCCCGGAAATGACCAACGCCGGAAGGGAAGACATGAGAAGCTCGTGGCACGCCCAACCGCGGATTGACCTCGCGCGCATCCCGTTCAGTTGCCGCGGCGCCTACATGTCGCTGATGGTCAAGGCGGATCCCGAGACCGGGCAGGCGGGGCTGTTCCTGCAGGACATCTGC
This sequence comes from uncultured Victivallales bacterium, assembly GCA_964490525.1. GTDB lineage: Bacteria > Verrucomicrobiota > Lentisphaeria > Victivallales > CAZBDL01 > CAZBDL01. Next base: position 953 of record CAZBDL010000570.1, read on the forward strand.
GGCCGGAGGATGTGGCAATGGAAGGGGGTCTTCCGGATCGACCTGACGCGGCGGGGCCGGGTCGTGCCCGAGGCGACGGTCAGCGCGACGGGGACGGCCTGCCGCCTGGCGTCCGGCCGTTTCCAGGCCGAGATCTGCTTTGCGGACGCCGCCACCCTGCGCCTGCGCGCCAACACGGGCGTGCGCCTGACGCAGTGCGTTCGGGACGGCAGTTCCTTCGCCTATCCCGTCGGGCCGGATGCCCGCATCTGGCGCCTGCAGATGGGCGGGTACGATCACTTTGCCCTGACGGCCCTGGCGGGCCGCGTCACCGGAGCCAACTCGCGCGGCTTTGCGGCAGAAAAGGTTCCCCCGGGGCCGATGGCGACGATCAATCTCCTGCCGGGCCCGGACGGCCGCTGCGAGATGGCCCTCGAGCAGTACAACACCGGCTGGGCGGGCCGTTCCCGGCGCCATGCCGACTTTGACCGCTGCGTGCAGGCGCAGGCGCGTTCGCTGGCCCGCTTCGCGGCCGGACTGCCGCCGCCGCACCGTGGCTTCGAGGCCACCTGGGACCTGGCCGCATACCTCAAGTGGAGCACCCTGGTCCGTCCCAAGGGGCTGGTCACCCGGGAGGTCTCGTTCTGCTCCAAGAACACGATGACGGCCATCTGGTCATGGGACAACTGCTTCTCGGCCATGGCGTTGGCCTATGGCCACCTGGCCCTGGCCCTCGACCACCTGCGGGTCTTCCTGGACCATCAGCATCCCCTCGGCCACTTCCCGGACCACATCACCGACCAGCAATACCTCTGGGGGACGACCAAGCCGCCGGTGCAGGGGCTCTGCTTCCAGAAGATGCGCGAGCATGCCCGAAGGCCGATCCCTCCGGCCGCCTTCCACGCCTTCTACGGCCCCCTCTGCCGTTATGCGGAATTCTTCTTCCGGTACATGGACGACGACGGCGACGGCGTGCCGCAGATCAACCATGCGGGGGATGCCGGGGCGGACAATGTCGCCGAGATGGAGATTGGCTATCCGGCCGACTATCCGGCCCAGCTGACCGTGCTGGCGATCCTGTGCGACGAGCTGGAGCGCTTGGCCCGGGAGCTGGGGCGGGCGGCGGAGGCGGCCCGCTGGCGGCGCCGCTCGCGCCGCCTGGTGCGGCACTTGGTGGACAAGCTCTGGGTGGACGGGCGCTTCCGGGCACGCAACATCGTCACCGGGGCCACCAGTGCGGCGAGCTGGACCTTCTACAGCTACTGGCCCCTGCTGCTGGGGCCGCGGCTGCCCCGCCG
>CAZBDL010000571.1:0-2226 GCA_964490525.1 uncultured Victivallales bacterium
ACCGCCGCCACGCCGCCGAAATGCTCGACGCCATCCGCACCCGGTGCGAAGCCCGTACTGATATCGTCCTCGAGGATGCCGCCGTCGAATTCTGGCAGGGCTAGCGGGAGGCGCGCAGGTCGAGGCAGAGGAGGCGGGTTGAGTCGCGGAGCAGGAGCAGGCCGTCGGCGATCGCCAGGGGGCCCCAGGCGTCGCGGCCGCGCGGGATGACCTCGGCTTTGGCCAGTCGGCGCCAGCCCTCCGCCGTGGCCGCCGCCATGGTCAGGGTGCCGCGGTCGTCGAGGATCAGGAACTTGCCGTCCGCGGCCAGGTAGGGGCCCAGGCCGAAGCGCTCGGTCCGCCCGCTGCCCCAGCGGATCGCCGAGATGTCGCCGGGATCGACGCAGACAAACTCGTTGCGCCGGGGGCCGGCATCCTTCGGCAGGATCGCGAAGAGATGCCCGTCCAGGAACAGGGGCGTCTGCTGCTCCGAGGAGAGGCCGCCGGAGGGCTTGACCTGGTGCTCGAGGAGCGCGGCGAAGGTCCCGTCCTCCTGCCCCGGAACGATGCGCAGTATCGCACCGCCGGCGCCATAGCCGGCGCAGAGGAAGAGGCGCCCATCGGGCAGGACGACCGGGGAGGGGACGGCGACGTTGGGGGCCCACGCCGCCGTCCGCCAGAGGATGCGCCCGGCGTCGGGGCCGTCAGCGGCGATGCCGCAGACCCCGCCGACCGCGGCATAGACGAGGGTGCGGCGTCCGTCAAGGTCCATCGGCATGACCGAGGCGTGCGACATCTCCCAGCCGTCCGGATTGGGGGTGCGCCAGCGGATCTCGCCGGTGTCCAGGGCGATGCCCAGGAGCAGGGCCTGGGGGCCGGCCGGGGCGACCACCACGGTGTCGCCGTCGATGATCAGCGGGCATTGCCCGGTGTACCATCCCGGGATCTTGGCGCCGTGCTCGGCGACCAGGTCGATTCCCCAGCGCAGGTCGCCGCTGGCCGGGTCGCAGGCCAGGACATGGCCGCGTGGCCCGATGGCGACGACGGCATCGTCGGTGACAGCGGGAATGGTGCGGGACATGCCGTGGTTGCGCTTGACCTGGAGATGGTGGCCGCGCCGCCAGACTTCGCGCCCGTCGGCCAGCGAGAGGCAGCGCAGCATGTCCGCCCGTTCCGTCTCGTCGTAGTCCATGATGAAGACGCGCCCGCGGTGGATGGCCGGGGCGGCGTGGCCCTCGCCCAGGATCACCTGCCAACGCTGCGGCGGGCCGGCCTCGGGCCAGGCGTCGGCCAGCGCGGGGCCGTCGAGGTGGAGGTTGTCGCGGCCGGGGCCGCGAAAGGATGGCCAGGAGGCGGTCGAGTCGGCGGGGACGCCCGTGCCGCGCACGAAGATCGCGCCGATGGCGACAGGTTTTTCGCGCTCGGTGGCGGTTGCCGGGGGACGTCCATCCAGGCCCGGAATGCCCGGGAGAAGCTGCCGCGGCGTCCGGCACCCCGGCCAGCAGGCCAAGGCGATCAAGGCGGCGATGCCGGTCGCCATCCCCGCCACCCAGGCCGCCGTCCGTTCCGGATCCATCGGCGGGCTAGTCCAGGAATTGCAGGACAGCCGGGTCGTAGTCGTCCGGCGGCTGGAAGCCAAGCAGGGCCATGGTGGTGGCGGCGAGGGAGCTGATGCCGAGGCCGGGACGCAGCTCCGGCTCGTATTCGCCCTGGTTCTCCGGGTCGAAGACCAGGCAGGGCACCGGATTGAGCGAGTGCGCCGTCTTGGCCTTGGGCGAGCCGTCGGCATGGCGCAGGACCGCGCCGGTCTTCTTGTCGTGCTCGAACATGTCGTCGCAGTTGCCATGGTCGGCGCTGACCAGGAGGATGCCGCCGGCCTCGCGCACGGCCTGCATGACCCGCCCGAGGCAGAGGTCGAGGGCGGCCATGGCGCACAGCGCGGCCGGATAGACGCCCGTATGCCCGACCATGTCGCCATTCGGATAGTTCATGCGGATGAACCGGTACGCGCCGCCGTGGATGGCGGCGACGACGGCATCCGTGATCTCCGCGCCCTTCATCCAGGGGCGCTGCTCGAAGGGCACGATGTCCGAGGGGATCTCGACATAGGTCTCGAGGGCGTCGTTGAACTTGCCGGTGCGATTGCCGTTGAAGAAGTAGGTGACATGGCCGTACTTCTGCGTCTCGCTGATCGCCAGCGAGGGCACGCCGCTGGCGCAGAGGTATTCGCCGAGGGTGCGGTCGATT
>CAZBDL010000572.1:0-2219 GCA_964490525.1 uncultured Victivallales bacterium
TGCTCGGTGCTTGGTGCTTGGTGCTTGGTGTGGGGGGGAGACAGTGGAATCTGAGGACGATGCCGCCTTGGCGAATATACCCGTCTGACGCCGATTGGCCAATGCGGGTTGGTGGGATATGGTGTGGGGCCGAGCCGGAGCAATGGGCGCAGCGAGGTGGTGGACGGATGCACGCGAGATTTTCCCTGGGGCCGCCATCGGGCCACGCAGTACGCGCGGTCGCGTTCTTCCTGCTGCGCATCGGCGTGGCGGGGGGGATCGTCGCTTGGCTGGTGCTGCGCCACCGTCAGGGGCTGGGCGAGGCACTCCACGGCATTGACCTGCACTGGCTGATCGCGGCGGCGGGCCTGTATGCCGTGCATGTCGTCGCCGGGGCCTGGCGCTGGCACCTGCTGCTGCGGGTGCAGGGCATCGCCTTGCCCTTCCGCGAGACCTTCTCGCTGCTCATGCAGGGCATGTTCTTCTCGCTGGTCATGCCCAGCGCGGTCGGCGGCGACGTCGTCAAGGTCGGCTTGCTGGCGGCACGCATCCCTCCGGGCCGCCGCCTGCACGGGGCCTTCACCATCCTTGTCGACCGCATCCTCGGGCTGATGGCGCTCTTCGCCGTGGCCGGGGTCGCGGCGCTGTTCGCGATCCCCTTCCTGCGCGGGCTGGAGGGATATCTCGAACTGGCCGTCTACGGCCTGCTTTGCGGCTGCCTGGCGGGCCTGGCGGCGGCGCTGGGGCTGCTCTTTCACCGCCACCTGGAGAGGATTCCCCCGGTCGGAGCCATCCTGGCCTGGGCCGATCGCCTCACCCATGGCGCGGTGCGCCACTTCAGCGAGGCCCTCGACGCCTTCCGGGCCGCCTGGCGGACCCTGCTCGCCGGCTTGCTGGTGGGGGTGTTCTGCATCCACCTGCCGCTCGGCGTCGCCGTCGCCTGCCTGGCCCGGGGCTTCGGCGGAACCCAGGTCGACCTGGTCCTGGTCCTCCTCGCCACCGCCCTCGGCAACACCGTCGGCGCCGTCCCCGCCACCCCCTCCGGCATCGGCACCCGCGACGTCGTCATCAAGCACCTGCTGACCGCCGCCGGCATGGCTTCCGGTGCCGCCGTCGCCACCACCATGATGCTCACCGGCCTGATCCTCGCCTTCAACCTGCTCGGCGGACTCTTCTTTGTCTGGCGGCGGACGGCCCCGGCATCCCCGGAAAAGGAAACGGACGGGCCGGAATCCGGCCCGTCCGCAATGTCCTGAGGAACTTAGGCTTACAGGTCGCCCAGGGCCTTCTTGGCGCTCTCCGCCTCCTTGGCCGCGTCCTTCTCGACCGTGGCGGCTTCCTTCTCGGCCTCTTCGGCCGCGGTACCGAGCCGGCTCAGGGCCTGGTCCGTGGCGCTTTCCTTCTTGCAGCCGGCCGCGAGGCTCCCGACCAGTGCCAGACCGACGATGACGAGCATGAGACGCTTCATGATCCTCTCTCCCTGTTGTGATTGTGGGTTGTTGGGGGGCAAGAAATTACAAAGGCTACCATATCTCTTCCCTACGCGAATGCAAGCGGTCATCACATGAGGGCCTCGCGCTGGGCTTGCTTGCCGCGCACGGTCTTTTCGATATGGATGGGCGTTCCGGAGAAGGGATCGGTCTCGGTGTGGTACATGACGGCGGCCCAGGTGCCGGGCGTGGGGGTGAAGACCTGGACCTGTTCGGGACGGAGATGGAGGTGGGCGCGGACGAAGGCGGCGAGCCGTGCCATGTCCGCCTCGGTGCAGCCGGGATGGGCGGCCAGCAGGTAGTAGGTCAGGAACTGGCGCTTGCCGGCGGCTTGGCTGAGCCGGTCAAACTCGCGCTTGAAATCGAGCAGGGCGCTGGTGCCGGGCTTGCGCATCAGCGCCAGGACCTGCGGCTCGCTGTGTTCGGGGGCAAGCTTGAGCTGGCCGGAGACGTGGTGGCGGACCAGCTCCTCCAGGAAGGCGGGGCCATCTTGCCGGTCGGCCATCACCAGGTCGTGGCGGATGCCCGAGGCGACGAAGACCTTGCGCACCCCGGGCAGGGCGCGAAGTTCGCGCAGCAGGCGGATCTGGGCGGCATGGCCGGAGCGCAGCGTGCCGCAGGACTGCGGCCAGGCGCAGCGGCGGCCGGGACAGGGCCGGTCGCCCCCTGCCCGCCCGAGGCCGCCCACCGCCACCCCGGCTACCTCGTCGGCGGCTGCTCGCCCTTCGGCACGAAAAAGCCTCTGCCGGT
>CAZBDL010000573.1:0-2216 GCA_964490525.1 uncultured Victivallales bacterium
GGTGCTGCAGGCCAGCGCCGACAGGCATGGCAGGACCCATGCCAGCAGCACCGCGCGGCCCGGCACGCCCCCGGCGCGACCCGTTCGCGGCAGCCGACCGACGGCAGACATGCAATACCTCCATGAACGCTTTCCCGGACGATGCCGGGGATTCCCCGCAACGGGAACCTAGCATCCCGGGCTTGAAATTCAATAAAATACATGTATTCTGTCAGGTCATCTTCAATCACCAGGCAACGAGACGGCGCCCGTCCCCGGGATGCGAACGACATGAGCGCGACATCGATCCAAGCCTGGCTGCTGGCGGCGCTGCTGGCGGCGACGGCCCACCTCCAGGCCGGGCCGGCGGCGGCGCCCCCCACGGCGGCCCACGAGGTGAATTTGCTGTGGCTGGGCAGCAGCTCGACCCCGCCGCAGCTGATCCGCTTCTTCGGCGAGATGCTGGAGGCGGACGGGAGCCATCAGGTCGGCTGGTCGGAGAAGGTGGCCGGCTACTTCAACACCGCCTACCTGGTGGTGCACGGGGAGAAGCTGGACCGCAACGTGGGCAACGGCAAGCCCCTGGCGGAAGTTGTCGCTGCCATCGAACGGGAGGGACGGCAACGCCGCCTTGACTATGCGATCATCCAGATCCGGCACCACACGGCCATGTATCCAGAGGTGGCGGCCAAGGCCTCCGTTTACCTCGGGCCGCTGTGCGCGGCGGTGCGTGCGGCCGGGGCGAAGCCGATCTTCTATGTCGCTCCCGGGTTCAAGAACCAGGCGCGGCAGCGGCCCCTCACTGAGCTGGTCGCCCGCCTCGCCCGGGAGAATGACGCCCGCGTCGCCTGGGGCACCGAGACGCTGCTCGAGGTCATCGCCACCAAGGGTGCCGAGCAGGTCCAGAACCGCAAGGCCGGCGACGCCGGCCACGTCGGGCCGCTCGGCAACTACGCCTACGCCTGCGCCCTCTACTGCGCCGTCACCGGCAAGTCCCCCGTCGGCCACCCCCTCCGCCGCATCACCACCACCTCGTGGAAGGTCCGGTTCGGCGACGACATCCCGGACGACGGCCAAGTCTACGAGACAGTCATTTCCGATGCCGACGCCCGCTTCATCCAGGAGGCCGCTTGGCGCATCCACCAGGCGCTCTCGCCCGCCGCCCCGCCCGCGCCGCAGGCAGGCGACGGCAGGCCGGGACTTGAAAATCCGGGAGAAGGCATGTCAACGTACGGCACGATCGACTGACCCTTCCGCCCCTGCCTCCACAGGCCCCAAGGACCCCGCCCCATGCCCAAGCCCCCGCACATCCGACAGGCGGTCATCGAGGCGTTGCACCGGGACATCCGGGCGGGCGCCTTCGCCGGGCAGCCCTTCCTGCCGGGCGAGCATGCCCTGGCCCAGCGCCTGGGCGCCAGCCGCCCGACCATCCGCCAGGCGCTGATCCAGCTGATGGGCGAGGGGCTGGTGCAGAACCGCCCGGGCCTCGGCTGGGAACTGACCGGCGCGAATCCCCGGCCGGCGGCGGCGGACCAGCGCGTGCTGCTGGTCATGCGCCCCAGCCAGCCGCGCCAGGCCGACATTCTCGCCGCCCTGCGCCGGAACCTGGCGACGAACCGCCATCCGGACACGCTCCACCTCGCCCCGGCCAGCGAGGACCTCCACCTGCCGGCCCTGATCCGCGAGCAGGGCCTGGCAGGCCTGATCCTGGTCGGCGGCACCCCCCTGCCCGCCAAGGCCACGAAGGCGTTGCAGGAGATGGGCACCCCGGTCGTCCTGGTCGGCATCGACGCCCCGGAGAGCCCCTTCGACACCTGCGGCTTCGACAACCGCGCCGCCACGGAGACCGTCCTCCGCCATCTGGCCGCGACGGGGCATCGGCATGTCCTGATAATCGGCTGCCGGCTTCCCGATCCCTCCTTTGCCGCCCGCCTCCAGGCCGCTGCCGAGGTCGGGCCGGCCTTGGGGCTGCGCGTCACGTGCCAGGACATGGCGACCAACTGGATCTCGCCGGAGGCCAGCCGCGACCTCCTGGCCACGGTGCGCAAAGGGCGCGTCGATGCCATCGTCGGCGTCAGCGACCCCCTTGCCGCCCATGCCATCGCCTGGCTCGCCAAGGCCGGCATCGAGGTTCCCGGCGACGTCTCCGTCGTCGGCTTCGGCGCCGACGCCAACCCCGAGGTCCTCGCCATCCATGGCGTCACCCGCCTCGCCTCCATCCGCTATCCCTGGGGCGT
>CAZBDL010000574.1:0-2189 GCA_964490525.1 uncultured Victivallales bacterium
CCCACTGCCCCACTGCCCCACTGCCCCACTGCCCCACTGCCCCACTGCCCCACCGATCACTGGTCACTCTCCCCCCCACTCCGCACTCCGCATTTCCCACTCCGCATTTCCCACTGACCACTGACCACTGCCCGAGGACGAGGACCCGCCGTCGCCCTACGGGCTATGGCGGGCAAGCGAGGACGAGGACGATTCCCCCACGCCGCGTTCCGCACTCCCCACTCCGCATTTCCCCTGCCCCCTGCCCATTACCCACTGACCACTGCCCGAGGACGAGGACGAGGACGAAGACGAGGACGAGGACGAGGACGAGGACGAGGACGATTCCCCCACGCCGCATTCCGCACTCCGCACTCCATCCTGCCCTCGTGGCGCTATAGTAGGGGGCGTCCGGGATCCTGCACCTGCTTCATGGGGTCGCATGCCACGCTCCCTGCTCATCGCCTTCCTGCCGTTGGTGGCGCTGATTGCGCTGCCGGTGGCGTTGCGCCCACCACCGGCGGCGGACACGGACGGCCCGGCAGCGGAACGGTTGGTGATCATCACCCCGCACAACGAGTCGATCCGGCACGAGTTCGGACAGGCCTTCCGCGCCCACTACCAGGCGACGACCGGACGCGCCATCGCCGTGGAATGGCGGATGCCGGGAGGCACGGCGGACATCGTGCGCTACGTCGATGACCGCTTCCTGGCGGGCTTCCGTCGCCAGTGGGAAAGCGACCCCGCCAACGGCCCCTGGACGCGGACGGTGGCCGAGAGCTTCAACAACCCGAAGGTCGACCCCGGGAATCCGGCCACGGATCCGCTCGCGGCCCAGGCGCGGCGCGCCTTTCTCGCCTCGGACACCGGCATCGGCATCGACCTGTTCTTCGGGGGCGGACAGTACGACCTGCACCGTCAGGCGCAGAAGGGCCATGCCGTCGATGCCGGCATCCTCCGGCGCCATCCGGAATGGTTCACCGAGGCGGTGATCCCGCAGACCTTCAGCGGCGAAATCTTCTACGACCCGCAGGGTCGCTACTACGGCACCTGCCTGTCGTCATTCGGCATCTGCTGCAGCGAGGATGTCCTGCGCCTGATGCCGGGGGTGCCGCCGCCCCGGCGCTGGGCGGATCTCGGACGCCCGGAATTCCGCGGCCTGGTGGCGGTGGCGGATCCGACCAAGTCCGGCTCGATCAACAAGTGCTTCGAGATGCTCATCCAGCAGCAGATGGCCGAGGCCATCCGCGCGGCCGGCGGCAAGGCCCCGGAGGCGCTCGACGCTGGCTGGGCGGCCGGGCTGGGCCTCATCCAGCGCCTCGGTGCCAACGCCCGCTACATCACCGACTCGGCCAGCAAGGTGCCGCGCGACGTCGCCAAGGGCGAGGCCGCCGTCGGCATGTGCATCGACTTCTACGGCCGCGCCGAGGCCGAGTGGTCCCAGGCCCGCAGCGGCGGCGCCGCCAGGCTTCACTACGTCACCCCCGTCGGCGGCTCCTCGGTCTCCGCCGATCCCATCCTCATGTTCCGCGGCGCCCCCAACCGCGCCGCCGCCGTCGCCTTCATCGAATTCGTCCTCTCGCCGACAGGACAACGCCTGTGGAACCGCCGCCCCGGCACGCCGGGAGGCCCGGAGAAATATGCGCTGCGCCGCCTGCCCGTGCGCAAGGACATGTACACCGACGCCGAGCGCGTCCACATGAGCGATCCCGACGCCACCCCCTTCGCACCGGAGGAGGACTTCACCTACGACCCCGGCCTGACGGCGCGGCACTTCTCCCTGATCCGGATCCTCGTCCGGACGATGGTCATCGACCCGCTACCCGAGCTACAGGCCGCCTGGGCGGCGATCCTCGCGGCGGGCGGCCCGGAGGCCTGCCCCGAGGCCATGGCCGAACTTCACCGCCTGCCCTTTCCCTATGCCGAGGCCGACGCCGCGGCCACCGCCCTCAATCCCTATGCCCCCGGCAACACCCCGCTCTCCGTGCTCATCCGTCAACGCGAATGGGCCGAGGGATTCCGTCGCAACTACCTGCGGGCAATGACCATGGCGCGGCAATCCACCGCGGGGAGCCAGCCATGAAGCCTGCCCGCCTGCTCCTGATGACCGCCCTGGCCCTGTTCTTCGGGCTGTTCCTGGCGCTGCCCGTCTATACGGTGGTGGCGGAGGGCCTGCGGGCCGCGTACCTGACGGAGATCCTGCGCAACCC
>CAZBDL010000575.1:0-2182 GCA_964490525.1 uncultured Victivallales bacterium
ATCAACATCACCTGGACGCTGGTCCATTCGGCCCAGGTCACCTACACCGAGAGCGGCAGCTCCGGGGGCAGTCAAGGCAACGACTCCGGCACCGACCTGGATCGCCTCACCTTCCATGTCGGCTATGACCCTTGGGGTTGGGAAGGTGCTCCCTACTACATCGACGAGATCCACACCTGGCGCAGCACCTACGGCGCGGACATTGTCAGCATGCTCACCTATGTCTCCGACACGGGCGGCCTTGGCTGGCTCCTCAACAACACCGCCGGATGGAAGGAGATCGCCTTCCACATCACCCGCGTCCAGCAGGCGACCTGGACCGCCACCGACGTCCATGAGTCGGGCCACAACATGGGCACCCACCACTCCAAGACCCAAACCACCCAGCAGGGCCCCGGCCTCTGGACCTACGCCGCCGGATGGCAGTGGGCCCATAGTCCGCCTCCCGGAGGCTACACGACCGGCTATTGCACGGTGATGACCTACGAGGATTTTGACAGCAACTCGGCCAACGGCACCGAGTACAAGCGCATCGACTATTTCTCCGATCCGCTGCTCTCGCCCGCCGCCGGCGGCAGCCATCCCTGCGGTGACGCCACCAACGGCGACAACGCCAGTTGCCTGCGCAACATCAAGGATATCGTCGCGGCCTATTACACCCTCTCATCCGCTCCCGAGATCGATCTGCAGGGCAACGGCCAGTCGATTGCTGATGGGGACGCGACCCCAAGCACGGCCGACCATACGGACTTTGGCACCACGGCGGTGGCTGGCGGCACCGTGGTCAGGACCTTTACCATCGCCAACACGGGCACGGCCACGCTGAACCTGACGGGAACCCCCCTGGTTGCCCTGTCCGGCAGCCATGCCGCCGACTTCTCCGTCTCCAGCCAGCCCGCCGCCTCGTCCATCTCCGCCGCCGGCTCGAGGACCTTCCAGGTCACGTTCGACCCGTCCGCCACTGGCCTCCGTTCGGCAACCATCTCCATCGCCAACGACGATGCCGACGAGAACCCCTACACCTTTGCCATCCAGGGTACTGGCGGCTCACCGGAGATCGATCTCCAGGGCAACGGGCAGTCGATCGTGAACAACGATGTGACGCCGAGCTTGACGGATCACACGGACTTCGGGTCGGCGGCGGTGTCCGGGGGCACGGTGACGAGGACCTTCACGGTGGCCAACACGGGCCTGGCGACGCTGAACCTGACGGGGGTGCCGCCCGTCTCCCTGCTCGGGCCCGATGCCGGGGATTTCGCGGTCGCCGTCCAGCCTTCCGCCACGGTCGCCGCCAGCGGCTCGACGACGTTCCAGGTGACCTTCGATCCCTCCGCCGCGGGTGTCCGCAACGCCATCGTCAGCATCGCCAACGACGATGCCGACGAGAACCCCTACTCCTTCGCCATCCAGGGCACCGGGATCGAGCCGGAGATCGACGTCCAGGGCAATGGCGTGTCGATCGCCAACAATGACCTGGCGCCGGACGCGGCGGACGACACCGACGTTGGCCAGGCGGTGATCGGCGAGGCGGCGGTCTCGACCACGTTCACCATCGTCAACACCGGGACCGCGACGCTGAACCTGAGCGGGACGCCGCGGGTGGCCCTGGGCGGGCCGGACGCCGCCGAGTTCGCGGTCACCCTCCAGCCGTCCGCGACGGTGGCCGCCAGCGGCGGCACGACCACCTTCACGGTGGCCTTCACGCCTGCCATCTTGGGCATGCGCAATGCCACGGTCAGCATCGCCAATGACGATGCCGACGAGAATCCCTATCTCTTCGCCATCCAAGGGACGGGCAGCCTGCCGAGCTATGAGGTCGTCTTCGTCGCCCTTCCGGGCGGCACGGTGGACGGGGCGGCGCGGGTGACGCAGACGGTGGTCGAGGGCACGGACGGCGCGCCGGTGACGGCGATTCCCGATGCCGGCTACGAGTTTGCCGGATGGAGCGGCGACGCCGTCGGCGCGGACGCGACGATCACCGTCACCAACGTCACCGCCGCCATGACCATCTATGCGAACTTCGCGGCCGCCGAGAAGGTCGCCTGCGGCCTGCTCTTCGAGGTGCCGGCCGACGAGATTGCGGACACCTTCCCGGCCCTCGCCGAGTTTACCAAGTCGCCCAAGTCCTGGGGCCAATACCATGACCGGTTCAAGGATCCCTTCGCGGTCGGCAAGCCGAAGA
>CAZBDL010000576.1:0-2175 GCA_964490525.1 uncultured Victivallales bacterium
ACCATTGATGGTATCGGCGGAAGCGGTACCGTTGAGGGTATCGTTGCCGTCGGTGCCGTTGATGGTCAGGCCGGTGGTGGAGAAGTCGGTGGTCTTGAAGGTGCCGGAGATGCCGGTGACATTGACGATGATGTCGGTGCCATCGGTGTAGCCAGCGCCTGCGTTGGCGTCGATCAGCAGCCAGGTCTTGCTATCCCACGAGAAGGTACCGGCATTGCCAGAACCGATCGTGCTGCCGGCCGTGGCGGCGGCATCGGCCAGGGTGGTCTTCGCCGACAGGTCGGCGGTCACCTCGACGATCGAGCCGCTGAACGAGGAACCGAAGTTGATCTTGTCGGTACCCGCCACGAAGTCGGTGATCTTGTCGGTGGTGGAACCCGTGCCAACGGTGCTGGCATTGACCAGGAAGGTATCCGCGCCATCGCCACCCGTCATGGTGTCGGCACCCGTGCCACCGTCGATGGTGTCGTTGCCGGCGCCACCGGACATGGTGTCGTTGCCGCCACCGCCTTGCAGCGTGTCGGCGCGCGCGCCACCGGTGATGTTGTCGGCGTAGCCGGTGCCATACACGGTGTTGGCGCCCGAACCGCCAGTGACCGTCACACCCTGCGTGCCGCCAAAAGCGGACAGGTTGATGTTCAGGTCGCCGGAAAGGTCGGCGGCATTGATCGTCGACAGGGCGGTGGCCGAGGCGTTGGCCGTGTAGGTCAGCTTGCTGGTGCCGCTGACGTTCATGGTCTTGAGGTTGGCGTCCTTGGTGGACTCGAACGACAGGTTGTAACCCTCGGTGCGGTCGGTCGCGCCATCGGTGTTGGTGCGGTCGGCCGTGGTCACGTTGATGATGTTGATGCCATCGACGGCGAAGGAAACGTCGTAGTCGGTGTCGGCCGCGGCGATGTCGGAGTTGAGCTTGAGGTTCAGCGTGTCATCGTCGGTACCCGCACCCGTCGCGCCCGTCATGGTCAGCTCGACTTCCTCGGTGGAGTCGGCAGCGGCGCGGTATTCCACCGTGGCACCCGAGGTCAGGCCGGAAATCAGCGCGCTGTCGCTCGCCGTGGCGGTGGCCAGTTGCACATAGTTCAGGCTGAACTTGGACATGTCGACCGTGGTGGCCAGGGCATCGGTGATGCGGCCGATTTCGAAACCGGAGATCAGGGCGCGGTCGGCCGTGGCGTCGCCATCGAGCGCATCCCACGAGGCATCTTCCATGGCAAGCACGTCAGCCGTGCCTTCGCCACCGCTGATGCTGTCGCCCGTCGCCAGGGTCGTGGTGCTGACCGTGCCGGCCAGCGTCACGGTGTCATTGCCCGCACCCGCATCAATCACCAGCTTCTGATCCAGCGCCACGGTGAAGCTGTCGGCACCCGAACCGCCGGTGACGGTGATGTCTTCGGTCGTGTTGGCGGAAATATCCAAGGTGACGCCGCCGCTGTTGCTCGAAGCGGTGATGGTCTTGATGCCATCCAGCTCGGCAGCCGTGTCGGTGATCTTCACGGAGCCCGTGCCGGTCACGGTCAGGGCGTCGAAGTCGGAACCCGTGCCCGCTTCGGTCAGGGTCAGATAGTTCGCGCCTTCGGCGGCAACCGTCAGGGTCGTGAAGAGGTCGGAACCCGCGGTGGTGTACTTGACTTCAGCGTCCTTGGTGGCCGAACCCACTGCATTGGTTTCGATCGCCAGGGTCGCCGTCGTGCTGGCCAGCTTGCCGCTGCCAAACGAAACGTCCAGCACCAGATCGTCGTCCGCGTTCAGGGTCACGTTGTTCAGCGACAGGGTGACGTTGTTCTGCAGATTGGTCACCGTGAAGGCGTTCTGCGAGGCATGCGTCGTCGAGAGGTTCTGAATGCCAACCTTGCTCACGCCGGTCCAGGCCGCGGCCGAATGCGCGGTCTGAGCGCCACTGGCATCCACCGAGGTCGCGATGACGTTCTCGACGCCGCTCAGGGTGATCGGGGCAGCGCCGGCATCAGCGTCGGCCAGGGTGATTTCCAGGGTATCGGTGCCCGCGCCGCCCGTGACGGAGTCGCCCGCGTTCATCGTCGAACCCGCGGCGATGTCGGTATTGAACACGGCCTTGATGGTGTCGTTGCCGGTGGTGCCGACGATGGTGTCAACAGCCGTGGTCAGCGTGTAGGTCTGGCCCGACGAACCCGGGTTCTGCTCTTCCAGAACGGCTTC
>CAZBDL010000577.1:0-2174 GCA_964490525.1 uncultured Victivallales bacterium
GGTGGCGGAGGCGGCCGGCATCGTCCATGTCGAGGTGGCCTCCGCGGATCGCGTGCTGATGCGCCTGGGCGAGGATCCCTTTCCGCGCCCGCCGCGTGGGCCGTCGGGCTGCCGCGACCACGGGGCCCGGCTGCAGGTCTGGGACACCGTGGTGCTGCCGGTCGGCGGGGAAGCGGGCACCCCGGCCCCGGCCGCGTCCGGCAAGGCGGTGCCGGTGCGCCTGCTCCTGGTCCTCGACCTGGGCAAGGGCATGCCGGTGCCGGGCGGCGTTGACCGCCTGGCGGCAATTGTCCTGGCGCTGGGCGGGGGCGTCGTCACCGTCTTCCTGCTGGCCTGGGGGGCGATGGCGAGGAGCCGCCGGCTTCAGGTCCGGCTGGCGGCGGCGCGGACGGGGCGCGAGCATGACGAGGAGCTGTCCCTGGCGGCGGCCGGCCTGGCCCATGAGACCAAGAATCCGCTCGGGGTCATCCGTGGCCTGGCACAGCAGATTGTCGCAGATCCGGGCGGCGCCGAGACGTCCCGACGCGCCCAGGCCATCATGGAGGAGGCGGATGTCGCCACCGACCGCCTCGGCGACTTTCTCCAGTATGCACGGATCCGGCAGCCGATCCTGCGGCCCCTGGCGGCGGCGCCCCACTGCGAACGGGTCGCGGCGCTGGTGACCGACGAGTTCCGTGCCGCCAGCCTCGATCTGCGCCTGGAGCTGTCCCCGATGTTCATCCTGGCCGACGCGGAGATGCTCTCCCAGGCCCTGCTCAATCTCCTGCTCAACAGCTTGCGCTTCACTCCGGCGGGGGGGCGCGTGACCCTCGCCCTGAGGCCGGCCGGCGACCGCCTCGCCGAACTCTCCGTGGCGGATACCGGCAGCGGTATTCCCGAGGTGTTGCGCCCGGGCCTGTTCAAGCCGTATGTTGGACAGCGCGGCGGCCATGGCCTTGGCCTGGCGATCGTCAAGCGCATCGTCGACCAGTCCGGCTGGCGGATCTCCCTGGATTCCCGGCCCGGCCAGGGCACGGTCTTCACCATCCACGACATGGCCATCCTCGACGGAGCCGAGACATGAATCCGATCCTGGTCATTGACGACGATCCCCGCCACCGCGACCTGCACCAGTCGGCCCTCGTCCGGGCCGGATTTGCCGTCCTGGCGGCCGCCTCGGCCGAGGAGGCCCGCACGCTCCTGGCGCGGCAGCCGGTGGCGATGGTCCTCTGCGATGTGCGCATGCCGGGCATGGACGGCGTCGCCTTCCTGCGCGAGATTCGCCAGGCCGACGCCGTCACCCCGTTCCTCCTCATCACGGCCTTTCCCGACGTCCGCGACGCCGTCAGCGCCCTGAAGCTGGGGGCGGTGGACTATCTCGAGAAGCCCGTCGACCTGGATGAGTTGGTCGGGGCGGTGCGGGATGCCCTGCGGGTGCCGACGGCGGCGTCGGCGGAACTGGCGGAGATTCCCGCGGAGCTGCGCCGGGGCATTGTGGCAGAGAGCCCGCCGATGCAGGCGCTGCTGCGGGATGCCTGGCGAGTGGCCGCGAGCGGCGTGCCCGTCCTCCTCACCGGCGAGAGCGGCAGCGGCAAGGAGGTGCTCGCGCGCTTCATCCATGCGGCCAGCCCCCGTTCGGCCGGCCCGTTCGTCGCCCTCAACTGCGGGGCGATTCCCCCGGACCTCCTGGCCAGCGAGCTTTTCGGGCATGTCCGCGGCGCCTACACCGGGGCCCATGCCGACCGCCGGGGCCGGTTCCGCGAGGCCGATGGCGGCACCCTGCTGCTCGACGAGATCGGCGAGCTGCCCCTCGCGCTCCAGCCGTCCCTGCTGCGGGCGCTGGAGACGGGGCGGGTCACGCCGGTGGGGGCCGACGCCGAGAGCGCCGCCGACTGCCGCATCCTCGCCGCCACCAACCGCGACCTCGAACAGGCCCGCGTCGACGGTCTCTTCCGCGAGGACCTGTTCTTCCGGCTGAACGTCATTGCCCTGGCCGTGCCGCCCTTGCGCGACCGCCCGGAGGATGTCCTGCCGCTTGCCCGGCACGTCCTGGCCACCGCCGGCCACGCCGGCAAGCGCTTTTCGCCCGCCGCCGACCGGGCCCTGCGCGAGCACGGCTGGCCGGGGAATGTCCGCGAGCTGGCCAATGCCGTCCAGCGTGCCGCCATTCTCTCCAACACGGATGTCATTCTGCC
>CAZBDL010000578.1:0-2137 GCA_964490525.1 uncultured Victivallales bacterium
CTCCTCGACGATCGCCTCCGGCGGACGGCTCCTCTCCGGGCCGCGGACGTGCGGGACGATGCAGTAGCTGCAGAACCGACTGCACCCGCGCATGACGGCGACGAAGGCCGTCACCCCGGGGTTCGCATGCCGTGCGCCCAGGCTCGCCATTGCCGTCGCGTCGGCCTCGGTGAGGGCCTGACGGCGGTGGCGGGCGAGGGCATCGTCGACGGCCTCCGCGACACGGTGGGTCTGGCCGGTGCCGAGGACGAAGTCGACCTGGGGCAGCTCCCGCAGCAGGTCCTCGCCGCGGCGCTGCGCCATGCAGCCGAGGATGCCGATGACCACGCCGGGATCCGCCGTCTTCCGCCGCCGCATCAGCCCGATCTTGCCGACCGCCTTGCGCTCCGCCTGGTCGCGCACACTGCACGTGTTGAAGAGCAGGATGTCCGCCTCGTCCTCCTGGTCCGTCGGCACATGCCCGGCCGCGATCAGCAACGCCGACACCGCCTCGGTGTCGCGCTCGTTCATCTGGCACCCGTAGGTGCGGATGTGGAAGGTCTTCGCCATCGGGGAGCCCTGCGGGGAAACCATGGGGATGCGGCGCAAGAGCATGCCACCGGGACAAAAAAAGTCAACCGTCAGTTGATTTTTGCCGTCCCCCGCCTATACTACACGCCGCAAGCCTTTCGCGTCCCCATCGTCTAGAGGCCTAGGACACTGGATTCTCATTCCAGGAACCGGGGTTCGAATCCCCGTGGGGGTGCCACTTCTACCGCCACGAGTTGCGCAGATTGGCCCTGGTTGCAGAAATGCCCCGACGGCTAACGGACTGCCAACTCCTGCCCCCTCCCCCGGCGCCTTCAGACGGAAGCCAACCGTTAGCCCTTGGGCTTTGCTGCCGTTTTGCCACCGTCGGTTGTGTCCGTTTGGTCCGTTGTGTCCGTGCCTCGCCAAGCCCCGTGCTGCGTAGGAGCCCGCTCCCCCTTCGACAAGCTCAGAGCAGGCCGCGGGCGAACCTCGGTCTCCCAAAGAACCAAATCGAGGACGAGGACGAGGACGAAAGTAGGGCGATGGGGCAGCCCTGAAAGGGCGACAGATTTAGCCCAGGGCGTGAGCCCTGGGGCTGGCCCGAACAGAAATGCCACCGAGCCCTGAAGGGGCGACAGACGCCCGGTCGCCGGGGGCGGGGACAGCAAGCGACTCCGACGGCGAAACCTTAGGGGTGCCTGGCGTCGGCGATGCGGGCGGCGGTTTCGCGGGCCCAGGCGTCGGCGGCGAGGATGTCGGCCAGGCGGCGGGCGGGCGTCGGACGGTGCGCGTCCATGGTTTTGCGAATGACCTCCCAGATGGCCGGGAAGCGGATCGCGCCGGTGCGGAACCGGTCCACCGCGACCTCGTTGGCGGCATTCATCACTGCGGGCAGGGTGCCGCCGACGGCGAGTGCCCGGTAGGCGAAGTCCAGGGCGGGAAAGCGCCGTCGGTCGGGACGCCGGAAGGTCAGGCTGGCGGATTTCGCCAGGTCCAGGGAGCGGGCCCGGCAGGGCAACCGGTCCGGACAGGTCAGGGCATACTGGATGGGGAAGCGCATGTCCGGCTCGCTGAGCTGGGCCAGCATGGTTCCGTCGGTGAACTCGACGAGGGAATGGACAACCGACTCGGGATGGACGAGGACGTCGATCCTCTCGCCGGGCAGGCCAAAGAGCCAGCGGGCCTCGACGATCTCCAGGGCCTTGTTCATGAGGGTGGCGGAATCGACCGTGACCTTCGGGCCCATGTCCCAGGTCGGATGGGCCATGGCGTCGGCCCAGGCGACGCGCGCCATCGCGCGGCGGGAAAGGTCGCGGAAGGCTCCGCCGCTGGCGGTCAGGACGAGGCGCGAGACGTCCTCCGCGCGCCGTCCCTCCAGGCACTGGAAAATGGCGCTGTGCTCGCTGTCGACCGGCAGGATGCGCCCCCCCGCCCGGGCGGCCTCGCGCATCACCAGCTCGCCAGCCATGACCAGCACCTCCTTGCTGGCCAGGGCAATATCCTTGCCGGCGCGGATGGCGGCGAGGACGGGGGCCAGGCCAGCTGTGCCGACGATCGCGCAGAGGACCAGGTCGACGTCCGGCGCCACCGCC
The DNA here is from genome assembly GCA_964490525.1 of uncultured Victivallales bacterium. GTDB lineage: Bacteria > Verrucomicrobiota > Lentisphaeria > Victivallales > CAZBDL01 > CAZBDL01. Next base: position 2,103 of record CAZBDL010000578.1, read on the forward strand.
AAGGCGACCATGCCCTCCTCTCCGAGGCCGACCTG
>CAZBDL010000579.1:0-2127 GCA_964490525.1 uncultured Victivallales bacterium
CCACCATGTTCGCGTAGTAGCCCGGGAAGTAGGCGCCCCGATCCCGGATCAGCCCGGAAAACTTCTTCCCCTCGTGCAGGCCCCGACGCAGATCCGCCACCACCGTCCGCATCCGCGGATTCTCCGTCGTGTCCACCAGAATGCCCAGCGCCCGCTCCAACTGCACCTGCGCCCGCAGCAGCGGCGCCAGCCGGTCGGTGAACTCGCCGACGTCGAACCGCCGCCGCGTGAACAGCCCACCCTCCGGACCGCTGCCCCCGCCATCGCTCTCCACCTGACCCAAAAAGCGGATCGGCGTGTAGCCACGCTGGCGCAGACGCGACAGCGAGTCCACCTGCGTGTCACCCTCGATGAGGATGTCCGCCGCCTTCCCCGACGCGTCCGCCGCCCGATACTTGTACAGCGCCATCGCCCTCTGCCTCCAAGCCAAGCAACCAGTCTAGCTTTGCTTCCCCAATGATGCAAGGCGGCCCCAAGCCAGCGCCGCCAACCCCGCGCCAACCACGATGATCGCCCCCTGCACCATCCCCGCTTCCCATCCCCTGGCCGACACCCCCCATCGCGACATGTGCACATTCCCGGCCCTGACCTCCTCCACCAAGTCAACCACCCGCCACCCCGTCACCAATAAGGCCATCGCCAAGAGCAATGCCCAAAATACCCATGTCAACTGCCAGCACATATATTCTACTTATTTATTATAGATCTTCTGAAGTTGATCAAGAATGGTATTGGCAATTGTTTCACGATTATAGTTGACGGACACGAAAGTGCGTCCATCCAAGCCCATCTGACGGCGTTCCAACGGCGTCATGGCGGCCAGTTGTCGGATCGCTTCGGCAAGGGCTTCGGGAGCTTCCGGGGGCACGATCCGGGCTCCGCCGCTAGCCAGCGCCACGCCTGCCCCCTCCCCTTGTCCGCAGAAGACAAAGGGGATCCCTCCTGCCATCAGTTCGAACATTTTCGATGGTCGTGCTCCCTCAAACAACGGGATGTCCCGCAATGGCACCAGCGCGATGTCCCACAGCGATTGAATGGCCGCCATCTTCTGACGTGGCTGCGAGGGGTGGAGGCGGACATTGCCCAGGCCCATCTCCCTGGCCTTTTCCTGGAGCGATGACTTCTCCGGCCCATCCCCAACCAGCAGGAAGAAGACCTTTTCCCCGGACAGGAGCTTGGCCGCCGACAGCACCTGTTCGAGTGCCTGCGAACGCCCATGGTTGCCGCCGTAGCCGACGATCAGGCAGTCTTCGGGCAGAGCCAGTTCGGCGGCCAAGGCGGGATCCCGGTCGAGCATGGGAAACATCTCGAGGTCGACCCCGTTCGGGTAAAGCAGGGTGCGGGCAGTCGGCGTGCGCTTCTTCACCCCGGCGACGATTCCCTCGGTCTGGCAGGTCACCAGCGCCGAGCGCCGGTACAGCAACCCCTCGAACCACTCCAGCAGACGCAATTTCAGTCCTGGGCCAAGGATGCCCAACTGCACTGCGCTTTCCGGCCACAGGTCGCTGATGTTCATCACCAGCCGTGCCCGCTTCAGGAAGGCAAGCTTCAGTGCCGAAAAGCCCAGGAACAGCGGCGGACTTTCGCAGATCAGGAAATCCGCCCGCTCCAGCCGGAACAGACCCACCAGGGCCGACGAGAACACAAACGAGAAATACACGCAAAGCTGGGCCAGCACACCCTTGTTCTTTGAGGCGAAGATCCAACTCCGCACCACCTGCACCCCGTCAATCTCCTCCCGACAACTGAAACGGCCCCGGTATTCCGGAAATACCTGCCCCCGCGGGTAGTTCGGCAGCGCCGTCAGCACCGTCACCCCGTGCCCCGCCAGCACCGCCCGCCGCGCCAAGTCGTGCAGGCGGTTCTGTGGCGCCCCGTGCTCCGGGGGATAGTATTGGGTGAGGAGGATCAGCTGCATTTGACCTCGACAGGAACGGCGTCCACCTGCTTTGTCCAGACCCGGATTTCCTGCCATGTCCTGTTGTTTGTGTTCGTGCCCTTACGCCTTCGCTCGGTTCGGCAGGTACTTGTAATAGAGCACCAGATCGGTCGCGACCATCACCAGGTTCAGGATGTACAGAGAGATGATCCAGTCGTAGCTGTAGAACCACTTGTGGATGATGCCGC
>CAZBDL010000580.1:0-2115 GCA_964490525.1 uncultured Victivallales bacterium
CAGGATTTTCTTGGCGGTCTCGACGAAGGCATCACCGGTTCGGCTGTAGATGACGCCGGCCTTGATGCGGTGCTTTTTCGCGGCGGCGGCGATGGCCTGGCACTCCTTGATGGTCGAAGCGAGGGGCTTGGTGGTGATGACATGCTGCCCGGCCTTGGCGGCGCGGCGGAACTGCTCCTTGCGCACCCAGGGCGGGACGAAGAGAGCGACCATGCCGATCTCGGGGTCGCCGAAGATCTCGTCCTCGCTGGCGACGGCCGTGCCGCCGAGCTGCTTGGCGAACTTCGCCGCCTGCTCCGGACGCGGATCGTAGAGCTTGGCCACCGTGATTCGCTTGCTCTTGACGAGGTCGTCCGCCTGCCAGCGCAGGAAGTCGCCGCAACCGAGAATGCCGAGCTTGATCTTGCTTGCCATGATGTTTCTCCCTTTTTGCCATGGATTTGGATGAGAAGACGTGGATTCAATGCAGCCCATGCCGCTCTATTTCTCGAAGACGATGATCGAGGCCGACCCCGGAGTGGCGGTGATTCGGAGATGGCCGGCAGCCAGGCGTTGCGGGTCAATCTGCTCCTCGGCAAGGGTCGTCTTGAGGTCGTCGAGGTTGGTGTCGCGCGGATCGCCCGCAAGATGGTGGCGGGTTATCTTCGTGGCCGACTGGAGCGGGACACCAATCTCCACCTCGCAGGGTCGGACAAGATCGAGGTTGACGACAGCCACGGAGACGCGCCGGGGTCCGGCGCTGGCCTGCGCGTAGACGGCCGGAATGTCCTTGGTGACCAGGGGCGCCTTCCGCCTGATCTGGTCCCGCGACCGCGCATCGACCGCGATCATGGGGGGCGCCTCGACCTCGGTGCGCAGCAAGTCCTGGTTGGCGAAGTGCCGGTTGATCATGGTTTGCGCCAGCCAGCCCGGGCTCGGGCGATGCCCCTGCGACCTGCCGGTATGGCTGCTCCACCAACGGCCTTGCCCGAAGCTGAGGTAGCACTGGTGGGTCCAGCCCATGCGCCAGGCGTTGATCCAGGCGTCGAGGATGGCGGTGCCCATGGCATGGGACTTCCCGTAGTATTCGCCGGCGCGATCCTCCTCCTTGCTCTTGGCGCGCAGGCCGAAGCCCGAGGGCCCGCCCTCGTAGGCGCTCATGCGGACATCGAGGCCCAGCTCGCGCAGCCGTCGGTGCGCCTGCTCCTGCCGGGCCCACTCCTCGGCGTTGCCGCCGCGGTGCGAAAGCAGGGTCTTCTGCACGCCGTTGTCGTCGATCCGCGTCTCGCTCGCCTCGCCCATCTCCCAGCGCGGGCCGATGTAGGTGGCGTGACTGTGGTAGGCGACGGCATCGCCGGCCGCAACGGTGCCCTCCTGCCCATAGCCGGTGACCTGGCCGTCGGCGGTCACCCCGGCGCTGTAGTTGCCGCCAAAGGCGACCTTCAGCTTGCCGCCGTCCCAGTAGGGGCTTTTCCGCATCTCGCCGACCATCTGGGCGGCCCACAGGCCCATGGCGCGCCCGCTCTGATGGACGGTGCCGGAGCGGCCCATGCCGATCCAGTCGGCCATGGCGCGGTTGTGCCAGTTCTCGTTGCCGAACTCGAGGATGACCTCGCGGAAGTCGTCGATCCAGGGGCGGCCATGCCCGCGCTGGAGGAAACGCTTGTGGGCCATAGGCTTGGACTCCGGGGTGTCCTTCGCCGGGTCGTAGGGGGCGGCCAGGTACTCGACCAGCTGCCGCTGCTCCTCCGCGCGGTGGGTCACCTGCGTGATCAACCACGGAACCATGCGGGTCTCGGGGGCGTCGCCAGTCGCCTCGAGGATGGCCAGCGCCTTGGGCAGAGGGTACTCGGTCGCGGCCTGGATGCGGATGTCCACCCCGAACCCGACCTTGTTCTCCGGGAACCAGTCAAGCAGGGAATCCATGGCCGCACCGTTGAGGCCGAACCAGATGCGGCAGGCGCCCTTGCGGCCGACGGCGGGCTGGCTGTCCAGCAACGTCCGGAACAGCGGCTGGTGGATGACGAAGGGCTTGTCGGCGTCGCCCGGCCCGTAGACCGGCTGGAGCTTGACGTTGTCGACCTGGACCGGCCCCTCGCCCTCGACGAGCAGGGTCGCGCCCCAGATGCCGTCCCG
>CAZBDL010000581.1:0-2110 GCA_964490525.1 uncultured Victivallales bacterium
ACCTACATCGAGCAGGGGGGGCGGGTCGTGATCGAGGCCGAGCATTTCACCACAAATGACGCAAATGGCTCGGCCACTCACGCCTGGGTTGCCGACACGCTTGACGGCTCGGTAGGCACCACGATGCGGGCCATGCCCGACATCGGGACGAATTTCGCCGACACCACCACCTCCCCCCGGCTCAGTTACCAGATTCAGTTCAGTACCCCGGGCGTCTACTTTCTCCTGCTGCGCGGCAGCGCCCGTGGCTTCTTTTCGGGCGACACCGTTCAAGTTGGCCTCGATGGCGCATTCGACAGCACCTGTCTCCTGCCGCAGACGCTCAAATGGCGCAGCCATGAAAGCGACGGCGTCACGGTTCCTGCGGTCACCATCCCTGCCGCCGGACTGCATACCCTCGACCTCTGGATCAAGGAGGACGGGGCCACCCTCGACCGCATCGTCCTGACCACCGACGAGACCTTGGTCACCGGTGGCTTCGGCCCACCGGAAAGCGCCCGCGACGGGGCTCATTCCCTCGTATTCGGCCCGGACAACTGGAACGTTGACCAACCCCTCTCCCTCTCTGCCGCGGAGGATGGTGACACCGAACACGGCACCGCCACATTCCTGCTCGACGCTGCCGAGTTCTCCGGGCTGCCACTGACCGACAAGACTCTCACCGCCAACGAGGTGGACAACGACAGCAGCAGCATCGTCACCGACCTTGCCGCCGTCGATGTCCCCGAGGGTGGCACGCAGACCTTCCAGGTGAGGCTCTCCGACCAGCCTGACGCCGACCTGACGGTTGCTGTCGCCCGCGCCTCCGGCGACACGGACATCAGCGTCCAGTCCGGATCTTCCCTCGACTTCACCACCGTTAACTGGAACACCTGGCAGACGGTGACGCTGGCCGCAGCCGAGGATGCCGACACGGCCAATGGAACGGCAGTGATCGCCCTGACCAGCCAGAACGCCCTGGGCGCGGAAGTCGCCGCCACGGAGGTCGACGACGACATCGCCCTGACCGTGAACACCAGCGGCAACGGCTCGACGACACCCTCCGGCACGAACATCTACGAGATATCCGCCATGCCGGTCGCCATATCCGCGACACCAGATGCCGGCAATCACTTCGTCAATTGGACGGGCGACACCGCCGGCGTGGCGGACGTCAACAGCGCCTCGACCACCATCAACACCGCCGTCTCCGCCGTCATCACCGCGAACTTCGCCATCAACACCTACACGCTGACCTACACGGCTGGCGCGGGCGGCTCGATCAGCGGCACGACGCCGCAGGTCGTCAACCACGGCGCCAGCGGCACCGCCGTGACCGCCGTGCCGGACAGCGGCTACCGCTTCGTCCAGTGGAGCGACGCCGCCACCGCCAACCCGCGCACCGACACCAACGTGGCCGGCGACATCACGGTGTCCGCGAGTTTCGTGGCCAACCAGCTTCCGGTCATCGCCGAGGGCGCCAGCACCAATGTGACCATGAGCGAGGACGGCGCGCCGACGGCGTTCAGCCTGACGCTCAACGCGACCGACGGCGACGATCCGGGCACGGCGCTGACCTGGAGCATCTCCTCTCCGGCATCGCACGGCACGGCCTCCGCGTCCGGCACCGGTGCGAGCAAGGCGATCGGCTACACCCCGACCGCCAACTGGAACGGCTCGGACAGCTTCGTCGTCCAGGTCGAAGACCCCTACAGCGGCACCGACACGATCACCGTCAACGTCACGGTCGAGGCGGTCAACGACGCGCCGATCGTCGCGAGCGCGATTCCGGATCAGGTCGCCGTCGCCACCCAACCGTTCAGCTACCAGTTCCCAGTCGGCAGCTTCACTGATGTTGAGGACGCCACGTTGACCTATTCGGCGACGAAGTCCGACAACAGCGCGCTGCCGGCCTGGCTGGCCTTCGACGCGGGCACCCGCACCTTCAGCGGCACGCCGACGCCGTCCGATGTCGGCACGCTCTCCGTGAAGGTCGTCGCCACCGACAGCGGTGCGCTCTCGGCCAATGACATCTTCGACATCGTGGTCAACAGCGCGGCGGACCTGATCGTGACCTCGAACCTGGACACCGGCGCCGACGCGACCCTCGATACCGACCTGGCCACGGACA
>CAZBDL010000582.1:0-2094 GCA_964490525.1 uncultured Victivallales bacterium
GGATTTCGTGGCTATATTAGGTTTTCCTTCGCGCGCCTTTGCGTCCTTTGCGGTAAAAGTAGATCGCCTCGGCGAGTCGGTCCAGCCGGGCGTCGTTGTCGTTATTTGACGACCTTGAGGCTCGGCCGGCCGCCGCGGGCGGGGGCGTCGTCGGGCGTTTCCGGCGGCGGCTGTTCCTCGTCCTCGTTGAACATCATGCCGCGGCCGTTTTCCTGGGCGTAGATGGCCAGCACGGCCATGATGGGGACATGCACCTGCATGGGCGTGCCGGAGAAACGCGCGCTGAAGGCGATGTGGTCGTTGGCGATCTGCAGGCCGCTGACCGCCCGCGGGTTGATGTTCAGGACGATCTTGCCCTTGTCGACGTAGCGGCTCGGCACCTCGACGCCGGTCATCTCGGCATTGACCAGCAGATACGGCGTCAGCTGGTTGTCGAGGATCCACTCGTTGATCGCACGGATGAGATAGGGACGGCTGGAAGTCATAATTAACTGCAGGGGCTAGGGACTAGGGACGAGGGCCTAGGAAAGAAGTGCGTAACCTGCCGAGCATTTGCCTAGTCCCTCGTCCCTAGCACCTCGTCCCTGCCCTACTCCCTCATCTCCCGCTCCGGCTCGGTCAGGCTGAGCTTGAACGACTCGCGCCGGAAGATGCGGTCGGCGTAATCGAGCACCGGCTGGGCCTGCTTGGGCAGGTCGATCTTGTAGTGCGGCAGGCGCCACAGCAGCGGCGCGACATAGCAGTCGACGAGGCTGAATTCCTCGCTGAGGAAATACGGGAAGGCGCCGAAGACCTCGGCACTCGAAGTGATGCTGTCGCGCAGCATCTTCTTCGCCTTGGCGGCGTTCTTCTCGCCTTTGGCCTCGATCTCGGTGATCAGGCTGTACCAGTCCTTGTCGATGCGGTACATCATCAGCCGCGCCTTGGCGCGCGATACCGGATCGACGGGCATCAGCGGCGGATGCGGGAAGCGTTCGTCCAGATACTCCATGATGACGCGGGAACCGTAGAGCACCAGTTCGCGGTCCACCAGAGTCGGTACGGTCTGGTAGGGGTTGAGATCGATCAGATCCTCCGGCTTGTTGTCCGGGTCGATGTTGACGATCTCCACCGTGATGTTCTTCTCCGCCAGCACGATCCGCGTCCGGTGACTGTAGGGGCAGGTGGCGGCTGAAAACAGCGTCATGACCGAACGGCGGTTGGCGACTAGGGCCATGGACGGATCTCCTCGTATTCGGGCGGTGTGCGGCTGGCTGTCAACGGCGAAAGGCGGAGCGGTCCGGAAAGCGCCTTTCCGACTCCGCTCCGCCTGCCGCACAGCTTATCAGTGAACGTCTTTCCAGTACTCTTTCTTGAGCAGATATGCCACCACCAGGAACACCAGCAGGAAGATGATCACCTTGACGCCCAGCGACTTGCGCTCCAGCTGGGCGGGCTCGCCGACGTAGGCCAGGAAGGCGACCAGGTCGCGGATGTCCTGATCGAACTCCGCCGGCGTGCGCGTGCCCGGCTCGACCAGCTCGAGGCGATCCAGCACCTCTTTGGTCTCGCCGTCGTGCTCGACCGTCTTGTAGACCGGCTTCTGGATACCCTGCAGCTCCCACAGGACGTTCGGCATGCCGACGCTCGGGAAGGTCAGGTTGTTCACGCCGAAGGGACGGGTCTCGTCGACGTAGAACGTGCGCATGTAGGTGTAGAGATAGTCCACACCGCGGGAACGCGCGATCAGCGACAGATCCGGCGGCGCCGCGCCGAACCAGGCCTTGCCGTCGGCGGGCTTCATCGCCACCGTCATCTGATCGCCGACCTTGTCGCTGGCGAACATCAGGTTCTCGATCACCTGCTCGTCGGTCAGTCCGAGATCGCGTCCCATGCGGTTGTAGCGCTGGAACTGCGCCGAGTGGCAGCTGAGGCAGTAGTTGACGAACAGCCGGGCGCCGCGCTGCAGCGACTGCTGGTTGCTCAGGTCGATATCGGCCTTGTCGAGATGCACGTCACCGCCCGCGGCGAGGACGGCACCCGGCAGCAGCACCATCAGAAAGCTCAGGATTATCTTTCTCATTTGCTCGTCACCCTTTCCGGAACCGGCTTGCA